>JACFNL010000001.1:83209-177496 GCA_019454875.1 Candidatus Cloacimonadota bacterium
CCCTGGCAAGTCTTTCACCCTTCCACCCCTGACAAGCACAACACTGTGCTCCTGCAGGTTGTGGCCCTCACCTGGGATATATACAGTCACTTCCTGACTTGTGGTCAGACGAACCCTCGCAACCTTTCTCAAAGCTGAGTTAGGTTTTTTAGGTGTAGTTGTATATACACGAACACATACGCCCCGTCTCTGTGGGCAACTGACCAAGGCAGGGGACTTGGTTTTTTTAACTATCTTTTTTCTTCCCTTACGAACCAACTGGTTGATGGTAGGCACAATAACTCCTTTGAAAATCCCTTTATTCCACCCGAATATGGTAATCACGCAACTCGACTACACACCGCTGGATGGCGGACGCGACGCCAGTGTACCCCCAGGCTGACAGCCTGGAATCCGGGCAAAACAACGACAGACAAAACCGCGCGCACATCAAGGCGTGAGATAGTAGCACAGTAGGATTTTACAGTCAACGAAGGATCGCAAATTTTAAATTTACTCTGCGTCTGCGATCCCCATGCCTGGCATTCAACTTCATAAAATAGACCCCATTGGCTACACCTGGGGGTAGATAACTCATTAAATCTATCTTGATTGCTGAGGCAGGCATCAGATCGATTCTGGCAACTCTGGCTCCGGCTGTATCATGTACAGAAATATTGAGTTCTTCCGGGGTTCTGGTAAATACACAATCCAGGTATCCACGATTGCGAATTGGATTTGGGTAAGTGGCGCACCTTTCCAGATCAAACGGTTTTAAAACCGTTAAGACCGCTAATGCCCGTGTGTAGTTTCCAGCTGCATCATGGGACTCCACGACAAGGTCATGTTTTCCTGGGGTAAGTTTCAGATCCCCCTCCCATTGATTGCTCTCATTAGGATTTAGGATATATGCTTTATTTTCTGCCACAACTTTAACTGAGGTCACCAGACTTTGAGGGTCCTGACTGTAGATACTTACCTTCTGAGTCCCCATTTCCCAGTCCTGATTTAAACTGGAAATATCCAGTTCAGGGGGCATACTGTCTCTTATGAGACTAATCCGATTTAAATTTCCGCTACTGATGCTGTAACTCAGAACACCATTTTGACAGGCTAGTGTCTGGGGCGGCAATAATACCCCCTGTTCCCCTTTTTGCAGAAATACAAGATTCTGGCAGTCCGTCTGAAGCTCAATTCTGCCTCTGGAACTAAGATCCATATCCGTTTTCTGGTGATGAACAAAGGGAAAATCTGAGAGTGAATAGACAGTTCTGCCCGCTGTTTCCGAAAATGGCTCCAAAAACTCCGTCTGTTTCCTTGGGCCTAGTATCAATTTACCTATACTTTGACTGCTAGTACTCTGGTGATTGTCAACATGTAAAAACACGGTATCAGTAACCGTTCTTCCCCTTGTATCTTCTGCAGAAATGTTAAAACGCATATCACCAACAAAGCGCTTATCAATCCGAAAGCCTCCAGCAATACCTCTGGCATAATTTTTGTTCCCCAAAGGTACTAGCTGCAGAGGCAGCATTTCCGACATACTCAGAACCGGCTGCATCGCCTGACTGATCGTAATTTTTGGCTTACCCTGTCCAGGCTCCCAAAGAAGATAGTCATCCCTACCATCCCAGTCCAGCCCCTTAAACACATACCGAAATTCATGCTGATCCACTGGGTTTGCAAATACTTTTACCTGGTACTCTGGCCCTTTATCCACTTTAAAAGGAATCTGTAGGTAGTTTTGTTTGCTGTCCGTTAACAGGACATTTCCAGCCTGGTCCCTAAATCCCTGGAAATGAAATATTGCCTGACCATTTACCTTGGATTTTGGCATCTGGAACATAAATCTTAATTCATTGGTTTCAACAGGCAATTGATAACCGGACTTCATGGTGATTAGTTCCTGGTTGCGTAGAAACCTTACAAACACTGTTTCGTCTCCGTGAATCCTTATCAGTTCTGGAGCCTTGAATACAAACTCAAATACTTCCGATGTCGCAAAGGTGTCTGGATGGGATGGGTCAAGAAGCAGATCGCCTTCGACAAAAAATACCTGGGTAGCAAACATGGTAGAAACCTGGCTATCCAGAAAAATCTTTTCCCCACGGCCAAACTGTGCTAGTGGTGTACCTTGTCTGGCGGCATCCAAAGCTTCAACAAACCAGTAAATTTCGTCCGTTGCAGAGGGTAAAACAGGAACTCCAGAGCTGGTAACATAGGTAAAGTCAACCTGGTACTCCAGGGTGTTGGCTGGAAGATCAATCACAGTTGTGCGATCTCCCGGTGTCTGACTTTCCCGAGACAGATGAAGTCTGTACGACTTGGCAGCCTCCACGGCCTCCCATTGCATTTTTAGCACGGGATTACTGGTGACAGTACTAACCGTTGTTCCGCGAAAAAATGATGTGGAACGAGGAGATATTCGTGTTGGGATAGGGATCGTATTGGGATTTAATTTAAGAATCCGCCTGGATACACTCAGATTGCCAGCCAGATCCTGGGCCACAAATTCAAAACTGGCCTGTCCTGGTCTTCCTGGCAGGCCCAAAACTACGGGAGATATTCCTTCTATCACAAAGGCAAGTTGCTCCGTCTCAGCAGGATAGTCTGGCTGGGCCATAGAAGTCAGTATCTGGGGGCGGGTAGTTGTCAAAAGGTTCCCGGCCTGTTCCGTATCGGGATTCCATTGATAAACATTCAGAACCAGTGTGGATAAATCGGGATTTCCTGAGGTGTTTGTAAGAAATCCACAACCCCTGTCGGCCAGATGACCCTCAAAACGAAAAGTCTGGGATGTGATAAATTCCAGATCTCCAAGATCGGCCACGGATACGGTTGGGGCCAAGGTATCCAAAATCAGTGTACTGGTAAAACCAACCTGGTTGGATGCCAGATCTGTAACATCCCCCCGGAGTCGGTACAATCCATCTTTAGTTCCATCCTTAGGCATTCCTAAACGGCCCTCATGGCGAATTTCAAGGGCAGCTATCTGGGTCGCCATATCAGATGGATCCTGAGACAGAAACTTCATCACCCCTTCTGTTACACTACCTGAAGGGAAAAAATTATAACCAGGATACGGTGACATCAGCTCCAGTTTCAGATTGGTCCTTTTTCTGTCTATACCTGAAATGGC
Organism: Candidatus Cloacimonadota bacterium; assembly: GCA_019454875.1. GTDB lineage: Bacteria > Muiribacteriota > UBA6191 > UBA6191 > UBA6191 > UBA6191. Next base: position 86,328 of record JACFNL010000001.1, read on the forward strand.
CTGAGGCACTCCAGCCCGATCCTGAAGCGATAGCTGGGCAAGGGACAATTCCGATACACAGGCCCCATCCACGGGAAAACTTTGTAGTACTATGGGGGCCAGTGTGTCATAAGTATAGGAATGAGTTTTTTCTGTGATATTACCTGTTTTGTCAGAGGCCCTGATCCTTATTTCATAAATCCCGTCGCTGCTCCCATCCGTTGCCGGCAAAGAGGTGGTGCTAAATGTTCGGTAGATGGACTGTTTTGACTCATCAACAATTTTAGTGCTCTCAAGCAAGAGATTGCCGGGACCTGCAATCACAAAATCTGATACAGAATAGTCCGCTTCAAAATCCAGTATGGAAACTGAATTGTGAGGTCCGGTGTTCACAGAAACCGGCATCGTAGATACAAAAGATTTATCTTCAGGGTTACTTAAAAACAGGGGTTCAAGAATACCTTTTCTATCGAGAAAAAATGTGCGGTAAAAGCGCTTTTCATTACCCACATTATCCTTGCCAAGATATTCAAACCTGTAGGTTCCATCTGTCACAATAGGCGTGGCCGGTCGGGCTGCCAGATCAAAACCAGCTTCCCCAGGCACAAAAGTTATCAGGGGGACTTTAGCTAAAGAATCAAGACCAGTCTGCAATGGGCCAAACAGCTCGATTTTTAAACCGGGAGTAGAAATTCCCGATGCGTTTTGTGTGGTTAACTGATCCTTAAACCAGTCCTGCAAATCAATTCTGGTGGATACAATCGTAGTCATAAGAGTTGAATCTGTCGGCGAAAGAATAATTGTGGGGGCTGAGGCTCTTGCACTAGGTGCAACTGTGTCCACAATCATGGCTAGACCTGTAGTTCGGGCCACGGGGTTTCCAAAAAAGTCCTCTCCTCCACTGACCTCAAATTCCACAATTCCATCATAATCAAATTCAACCGGTTCAACCTCATACAGGTAACGAAAGGTAAATGTACCTAACTCCTGAGGAAACACGGAAGGCAGTTTGGCCGCCTGTTTAAATACATAACCAGCCTGTTTCATACGAACATCCGGTGCTTTACGCATGGGGAAAAATGCCTCCATTTCCAAAGGCACAAGATCAAATGAATAAAACACGGTCTGCCAGGGACTCGATACCGTGGAGTCCGGAAAAATTAACACCCTATCCCCTAAGTCTGGATAATTAAGAATACTCAGTTTGTTGAGTGGTGCTTCTGTATCATTTTTGTGAATTTCAATGGGCCGTACAGATAAATCCGGATCGGTATTGTCAAATCTATCAATCATTTGTACCCAGACAATTGTTGGTGTACTCAAGGAATTGGCAACTGTGGAAATATCTACATTCTCCAGCCTGAATACCCCCTGATCATCTGCTGAGAACGGTACACAGGTGAGATTGGCACAAACAGAAAGGGTAGAATCGAGAAGGGAACCAGGAATTGGTATGGAACCCGGAGTTGTTCTAGGGATTCTGGCCTGGGAATCAATTACAAATCCTGCCGGTGCCCCAGCAGGTGGCAACAGTAAAAAGCCTCTGGAATTAGGTTCGGATGTACCCTGTAAAAGCATGGTATCTGTATTGATGTACAATACAGGCAGGGTAGTTCCCGGTAAAGGAGCTGGAGCCTGCAAAACGGGAGCTATGGGAGGATTTACATCACGGATGACACTCATGGAGAGAATCGCCCCCAGATTCCCCAGATTATCAGAAGCCTGAATCTGAATGAACTCCTCAACCCCATCCAGAAGGTCAAACAAGGGAACATTAGCCCTCCAGTTGACGCTATTTCCGGTACTGACTGGAATAGGAGGCTGAGGCACATTAAAGGGAAATCCATTGTATGCAACCGATATATCAGTGCCTCCAGGGGCTTGATTTACATCTCTTAAGATAATCTCTGGAATACGATTCCCTGAAATGCGAATCTGTGTGGTAATTCCAAAACCATCAATTGCTGTACCATTCAGATTGAGTCCTAGGCCATCTGGCAAGGGAATTCCTGTGATCAAAAAGCTGGGATCAACCCCGGTAATGGCTACCGGATCTACAGTTAACTCAGGAGATTTTAAGGACACTAAAAACTTGAGATCGTCCGCTCCCGAAAAGTTCGGCGCAGTGGGAAAGTTTTCATAGTTATCATCAGGCCCCGAGTCCTGAAGCCTCATGGCCAAATCAGGCCCAGTCAAATCTTTAAGTACAGTAACCGAAGTACAGGGATTGCTTCGGTTGCCAACCTGATCCAGAAGACACAGATTAAACTGTAAAATCCCGTCAGGTACATTTTCAAAATTTACAATTCGATCCATGTTAAAGCGTTCAAACACCAGATTGGCAAAACGGTTGGTGGCATCTGGAAAATCAACTGTAACTACAGCACCGGTAGGAACCCCCTGTGGATCTGTGATGGCAATAGTCTGTGAGGTTGCAACAAAAGCATCATCGAGGGGAGAAAATGTTGCCGGAACCAATCCTCCCGAAGATGTGGGAATTACAAAAGTCTGTATCCCCTCCACTCCTGTGGAAGTCAGTCGAAAAATCTCAAAGAAAAACTCTACTCTCCCATGTTCTGACAGTACGGAATTTGGATCCTGGGTGGCTTCGGCCCTGACTGTAAAAAGTCTTTGCGTGATGGCATCTCCATCCTGCAGATTGGTGAATACCGGGGTAGGAGGGGGGGCATAATCCTTGATCAGAAACAACTCAGCCACATTAGCCACATTCACATTGCCTAAGGCATCTTCCGGCACATAAAACAGACGGTAAGCCACCTGTCCCGCTGGAGTATAGGCCGGAACTGTAAGCACCGGCTCAAAAATACTGGCATCTATCAAATCAGCAAACTGTCCCGTATTAGGATCCGTAAAAAAAATTCTGTCATTAAAGGGTCCTGTATTAACTCCTGCATCAAGATCCGGTGAATCCTGAGAAAACACATGCATCTTGGAAGGCTCGCGCCGCTCGTTTCCTACTGCACCCCGAACCGTAAATATGCTGTCCTCAAATGGTGGATCCACCGATGGAGGCGTATTTCCAAATATAAAAACCGAGGCCGGACTCTGAAGAATGGCTGCCTGTGGGGGAACTGTATCTTTTCTGATAAGAATTCTTCTGGGGATACCTGGTGTGGGATTGGTCAAGGTACCAAAGGCATTAAATGCCCCTGGGGATAAACCTCTTTGGGTTTCTCCATGAGCCGCATCCCTGGCTCCCACAATCACTTCATAATCTCCATCAGGAATAGTCTTGAAGTCAAATCCGATTGCAGAAAACTCTCCTAGGGCAGGTCCAGTACGGGCTGGAGTAATGTTTGGCGAGGAAAGACCGGGGCTTCTATCAATCAAAGCCACTGCCAAGGGTTGCGGTCCCGTAAATGTGGTGACATCGCCAATAAATTCCACTAATAAGGGTGGGCCAGTAGGAGGAAACCCACTTAAAATCCGCCCAAGCTGGGCTGCCACGAGGGCATTGGATTCTGGCCGTGCCACAGTGGCCACTGGATTGGGATTGGGAGGGGTGTCTGGATCATTATCAAAAATTGCCGGATTATTAACTACAGTACCAACAAATGTGACCTGCAAGGAGTTTCCAGGAATATTGACATCTACTCGGTTAAAAAAGACTTCAAGAAATACTTCCGGGTTGGATGGACTAAAATTACTGAAAAAATTTCTTACTGTTGGTGTGGGCAGATTTAAAGTTCTGCCCCCTTCTATATCAAAAGCCCCGATAGCTGGAGCAGCTGGTGGCCCCTGATCCACAATAAACCGCAGCTCATCACCACTGGAAAAAGTCAATGGGCCCAGATCCCATCCGGCACCACCCCCGTCACCAATTGGATTTCGGGCAAAAAGATAGAGCCAGGTCAACCCCTCAAACAGGGGAATGTCCTGATTGGTAGGAATTCCCTCATCCACATCGGCAATGGTTTGTATGGTCTGGGCAAACACAGGGCTGTTTTCAAATTGATTCATGATACGAATGTCTGCCGGAGTAGACTCTACCGTATAAGTGAAACTGCCTAAAATTGTGGGGCCTACATTGCCTCCTGAATCAGTAATCAGACTCTCACCATCATTGGGATCATCAATAAATTCAAATCTGGTAATAGCCGCGTCTGTTATAAAGGACAACAAACAAAAACAGACAAAAAGCAGCCGTAAAAAATGACAACGGACAATGAAGTACATAAGAGGCTTCAATCTACCTTTTTTTGTGCGACAGTTCAATCAACGCAGCACTGCAAACTTGCCACGATGTACAAATTGTTTACGGGAGGTTTCCAGTCTCAGTCTATAAAAATACACCCCATTGGCAATTTCATTGCCAGAACGGGTGCGTAAATCCCAGTGCATCCGATTACGACCAAGGACTGGTGTCATCTCCTGGGTGGCAACAAGCCGGCTTGCTGCATCATATACACCAAACCACGCTCTCACCGCTGGTTCATTGGCAAAAAACTCAATACTTAAATCCTGAGATTTTCGTACAGGAGATGGGGCCACCTGCACCCACTCCAAACCTTCCCCCGCAAGCATCAAAACTGATTTTTGCAGCCGTGTTTCCCGGCCACTGCGATCCCTGGCAGAAATATTTAGTGATACTTCTCTGCTGCTTTGAGCTTTAGGAACAAAAAGGCTTATCTGATCCTGTCTTTTTCTGTCCCAGTCAAGAGAAACATCATCTAGCTTCACACTAAGACTTTGCCAATCCGGCCCACTACCTGAATCACTCAGCTCAAAGGGGGCATCAAACCAGCCTGAAACCATGGCATCAGCCCCAGTCCACTCCAGTTTTGGATCTACCATATCCCTGGCCACAACATAATCCCGGCCCAATCGAATGTGGGAAGCATTCAGATCACCGGCGTACAAAAGCTGCCCATCCCCAAGTACCTCATAAACTCCAGCATGGGTAAGCGAACCAATTCTTGCGACCGAGGGACTGATCTTTAATTTGGCTTCCAATCCATTTGCCTCACTGCCAGCACCAAAAATTCTGGCATCATAAAGAAGCTCCAACTCGCCTGAAATCTTCTGAATCGGGCTTAGATTCCCACCCAACCAGACTGAACCTGGCTTTTGGGTTTCTGGAACCATCAAATCCAGATGATATCCTGACTGCGGCAAAACAAGGGACAGACTTGCCTTAGGTTCATAAGCCTCAACCCTGATTTCATTTTCTTTTTCAATCCATCGTCCATAACGATCCGTCACTCTGGTTCTTAGAAAAAAGAAGCCGCTTTCATTACCTTGAAACACTAGTGGCATGGTATAAGTGTGGGCTACTACCCTTCCTTCCAGAATTCTTTCTTCCACTGCCAATGCCTGAATTGGCCGAATTGCCTGATTTTTCAAAAGTTGGAACTGGGGAGAAATCAAAAGGTTGTTTTGTCTTTCTATGGGCATTTCTTCTAGTAGGCCCCTAGCTGATACAAAGCGCACTACGGCTACAAGTTCCTTGTTGCTCACGGGATTGGTGAATAGGCGCAAACTGACTTCTGCACCGAAGTCTGGAGTGATCATGGTAGTAAATCCACTCATTTTCTGGCCAAGAAGATCCGAAAAATCGCTGATACTCAACTCCAGGTTTTCCCGAGGATAGGATTGTCTGGGATTGATGGGGATTTCTCCCGTAAACCGAATCTTTTGTGTGGTGGAACTGCCCGGTGGCATAGACTTTAGCATTACCGTCTGACCCATATTTTTTAAAATCACGGAACCGGAAGCAAAACTGCCGTCAGGTCTTTGTAGATATGGCTTGGAGAAGGACAGTTCAAGTTCAAATACATTGGTGCTAAGTGTGGTGTCTTTTGAAGACAGGTTTTGAATCTGATTGCCTGTGATAAGGCTGGCATTTTCCAGAAAAAACGGCCTGCCATCCAGAAAAAATGTCCTGGGAGGACTAAATGGGGTGCTGTTTGCCAAAGAGTTTAGACCCCGAATACGAACCTCAAACGGCTCCAGTCCTGATGCTGGGCTGGTGGGAGTAAGACTTATCAGTTCAGAAAACAGATCCGTTGCCGGATAAATCTTCTGAAACACAACCCCTGAAGCACTGCCTAAAAGCCTTCTAACTTCAATCTCCACCTGATTCAGACCACTGATCATTTCCCATTCCACACGCATCAGGGCTGAGGATTGAATCCAGGGACTGCTCTCCCCGTTTTGAACTGTTTCATCAGGAGGAAAAAGAATTCTTGGAATCCCTCGATTGGCCTGTAAAAGACTCAATACCCGTTTCATAACAAAAGAATTCCCGGCCTGATCCTCAGAAACAAGCTCTACTTCATAAAAACCAGCTGGAAAAATTCCTGGAATAGAGGTTGTGAATCCAAAGTCGGCCTGTGCTGAATGATATGGAAATGAGGTTTCTGCCTTTGGAATAAGATTATCTACGGGCTGGGGAAACAGAACAGGAGCTCCGGCTACCTGATTGTTGGGATCAAAAAACCGTAAACCCACACTTAGGGTAGTGTTTTGACTATGCTGTGCCCCCCCCACAAAGAAGTGACAGGGACCATCATCCTGGATGGAGCCAAAGACCTCCAGATTTATGCCTAAAGTGGTGAGAAACAGGCGGCCCTCACTAAAATCCTGAATACGGATACTCGGTGCCTGGTTATCATAAAAGAAGTGGGATGTCTCTTCTCTTATATTACCGGCATAGTCCAAAATTTTGGCCTGAAGCTCCATTTTCCCATCAAGACTCCCGTCCGTTGCCAGAATTTTTGGAGTAGTCGGAGTACCAGAAGGTAAAAATGCCAGCTTGTAAAGAGAAGTCGGGATGGCCTCCTCAACTGATAAAAGCTCAGAGTCTCCACCAATAAATCCTGGCTGAGCCTCGGGGTTGGTAGGCAGATAGGGTTCGGCCAGAAAAAGTTTTAATCTACTTTCTCTTGCCACCCCGGATACGGGAACAGGAACATCGAGTCTTCCGGGCAAGTCCTGTGTAATAACATCAAGAATGGAAATGGGACCTCTTTGGCATGTTCCCGCAGGTGGATAAAATCCCTTAAATACGGGAGCCTGACTATCCAGTAAAAAACTGTGAATCTTTTCTGTGGTATTGCCAGACTTGTCTACAGCAAAAATATGGATCTGATACAGTCCATCGATTGAGCCATCATATACTGGTGGAACTGTCAGAAATCTTCGTAAATGATTGGGAGCAATGATTGAGGTAGTTGAAAGACTTACAGGATTGCCCAAAGGATCAAACAGGGAAAATCCACTCAAATTTTCATTGGTATCCAGTCTTTGAATGATTAAATCAACAAAAGCCGAACCCCCCGTGGTTGGAAAGCGGGATATCACACTTTTATCGGTTGGATTCGTGAGAAGAAGTGGCTGGGCTATTGGAGTTTGATCATAAACAAAACTGGAATAAAATGGATGTTGATTGCCTACATTATCCACAGCCACAGTGCTGATACGGTAGACTCCATCAAGCAGTGGACTCAAAATTCTTACTGTTTTGTCAAATCCTGCTACAGGGGTAGTCAAAGGGAGAAGGGCTAGTGCATTTTCAGGATTGATATGTAAGGGACCCCGGATTTCAAGGGTGGAGGCCGCAGTGTTTAATCCAGAACGATCAAGGCTTCCATTGCTTGTTACAAAGTCATCCCAATCTACACTGACTTCAATCCCCTGCTGATTCACTCTTTCACCCTGTGGGGGAATAAAACGGGGGCGAACTTCCTCGACTAAAAAGTCCGGGCTCGTAGTCGCTAAGTTAGGGGCCAGTGAATCCACATAAAATGCTGTTGTGATAGTGGCACTGCGTACAGCATTACCAAAAAGATCCACTCCCTTAGAAACTAGAGCCTGTACCTGTCCATCAAATCGTCCCACCTGGCTTATAGGAGAATAACTGTACTCAAATACAGTGGATGCACTGCCTTGCGGCAAAGAGGTCAAAAGACTGGCAATTCTGGTGGTAGCACCAAACTGCAAAAGAGAAAGCTCAGGGGCCTTAACCATAGGAATGATAGTCCTGAGCCGAAACTGTACTGATTCCAGGGGAGTAAATAAGGTGCTCAACAAGGATGGGGGCAGACTCGATGGTGGAAAAATTACAATATCAGTTAACTGATTACGAAACTCAATAATTTCCAAAGATGCTATTGGGGCCCCTCCCGGAAAATAGAAAATTTCAATCCCCTCGGAAGATGCCTGTGGATCCGTATTGGAAAAAGCATCCACTGCCTGAACCCAGATCGTGGTTGGTATCGTTGGGCTCTGGGGCAGATGATCAATGGCTACCCGTGTATCAAAGCCACCATCATCATTGACAAAAACCTCATGCCAGGATGCCACAAAAGCTGTCTGAGGCAAGGAGCTGAAAAATGAGTCCGTTCTTGGGATTGTGGTTGGTGAGCTTAAGGGTAGTCTTGGCACTGTCTGGCCTGTGACAAAACTGCCTGGGTCGGTACTAGGAGTAAGAATCACTACCTTGGAACGAAGACTCTGATTGACTGCCACCTCAAGTACAGGGGCATCATTGGGTGCTAGACTACCGGCAATTCTTAGGGAGTCCGTAGAAGTAAAAACCTGCCTTCTTCCTGTAAATGGAATAATGGGGGGATCGGAGAGAACGGGGCGACGGGCCGGGATTACATCACGAAAAATCTGAACCGAGGTTGTAGGGCCAGAGATTCCGTTCTGATCAAATCCGCGTAAGTCCAGAATCTCTCTTTGAGCTTCTGGAATGGTGCTCATATCAACATCTACAAAAAATACGGCATCGGTAAGATTTAATCCAGCCAGATTGGAAGTGACCGAACTTACATGCGCTCCGGTTAACTCAACCCTGTCAATAAATGAGATGCCGTCGATCACCTGCCCCACCAAACGCAGCTGATCCATCGTACCTGGATCAGGAACCAAGGGCTGTACCCCATCAGGTCCAGTATCCACGGTAAACTCAGGGCTTATCAAAGACACAACAAAGGCTTCATCATCAGCACCGAGACGATTTGGAAAAGGAAACTGGTTATCCGGTCCGGAAAACTGCCTCTCGGCATCCGAAAAACGAATGATTGGGCCTGTTGTATCTTTGATAAACACAATAGAGGTTGTGTTTACAGACCGGTTGCCAACCTCATCCTCGAGATGAATAATAATTGTCATCTGTCCATCTATAAACCCATCGAGGTTTACAATTCTTGAAAATTCAAAGGTACTGGGAACATTTCCAAAAAAATCGACCCCTGTCAGACCAGCCCCCCCTAAAGGTGAAGGCGGTATATTCCATGTCAGATTGTCGTCCAGAAGAGACGACTGATTGGCTGGATCCAAAAAAAGACCGTTACCCACAGTAGTAAAAACCGAAGCAAAACCACTGCTATCAATCACAGTCATACTCATATTCACATTGCCATGTTCCCGTAAATCATCAGGAGGTACCCCCGTATTCTGGTTTGATCCTGATACCCTTACAGTAAGCAGACGGTTTGTAACAATCACTGAAGGATCCACAGGATTTAACAAAACTGGATCCGCTGGGGGCTGTAAATCCTTGATCACATAAAGAGCACTAGTTGTCTCCGATGTGTTGAGCTGGGGATCTACAGGATAAATTACAAGCTGATAACCTCGTTGACCACCAATGGCTGGATGAGGATTGGGAGGTGACAGGGTGGAATCCGGTAAAACAGGGGTAAAATCAAGTCTTTGAAAAAAACTGCCCCCACCAAAGGTTGGAATCTGTTCAAAGTGTCCATTTTTTCCAGGGGTTGTAACTAGTACCCCATCATCACGCCGTAAATCCACCTGAACTATATTTTCATCCCCCCTTTCATCCTGAACTCTGCCGGTTACATCAAAAAGTTCCCCCTGATAAGTCAGGTAGGGCAAGGGGGGTTCGGACTGATCCCCAACAATCAGAATACGGCGGTTGGGTACCATACTGACCTCAAAGGAATTAGGAGGAATGGTATCCCGAATGACTGAAATGATGGCTGTCACACCTGGGACACGGCCAGCTGAGGCCGTCACAGCCCCTGGGGACTGTCCATTTAAGGTCTGGGCAGCCGTAAAATCATCAGAGGATATCCAGATTTCATAATCCCCGTCATTCATACCCGTAAAATTGTAATTAAAGGTTGTATACATGCCAGGCCCTAGGGATGGGCCAAAGGGATATTTCACGGGAAACGGGGTCAGATTAGGAAACACTGGAGCACCATAAGGGTAGGCCACCACCTCATCGGGATATACAACCTGAGGTACACCAGGGGTTCCCGGGCCCACAGATATTGCATAAGGGCCTGTAATGGTGGTTTTTCTGGACTGCTCAGGACTGACTACCGTGGTAAACCGAATAGGCAGAAGAAAGGAATCTACAAATGCATTGGACTCCCGTTTTGGCTGTGCACCAGGTAAACCAACTGTACCATCGGGGCTTCTAAACAATGCAGGATTGTTCTCGACAAAACCCGAATATTGAATCGTCATCAAAACCCCACTGCCTGAAGAATTGGTAGCATTGAATAAATCAAGCTTGTTAAAAACCACCTGGTAGCGAAACCGATTGTTAATGGGATTCAGATTAGGTTTTAGGGTTTCAACCAAGAGAGGTGCATCAATACAGTTGGCTGTTCCCTGACAGGTAAAAAAATCAATGTTTGGGCTATCTGGCGGCCCCTGATTGGAATCAATAAAAATAAAATTGCCCGAGTCTGTACCTGTCTGAAAGACATGAGGCCCAAAAAACCAGGGAGACGCATCCGTAACCCCGGTGATTGTAGTTATGTCAGTGGCATTTGCTACAGTCAAAGCAGTATTAGCCGGTAGATTAAACCCAATCGGAGTGACATTTTGACCATTGGATGTAATTGTGCCCAATGCTCCAAAAGTAACTGTACAGTTTCCGGCAGTGACACATTGAAAGGACCCATTACGGACAGGAAAATTGATTGTTCCCGTACCTGGTGGATTGGTTATTTCAAATCGTACCGGTCTGTCATTGGCGTTTCTGGCCCAGGCCAAAAGCTGGGTTCTTCCTTCAAACATGGGAAGATTGGGGCTGAATACCTGCTGCTCCGGGGTTAGAGTACTGTTAAAGGGAGGATGGGTAATTGCGGTTAAATGAAGTACCTGCCCAATCTGATTAAAAAATGTGACTTCAACATCACCTTCAAGATTGGCAATTCCTGTGCCTAAAGCATCATTATTGTTGGCCGTCTCAACAATGTACTGAAATGGACGCAGGAATTCATTTCCGGTTTCAATACCCTGAATCAAATGCTGCCCTTCGTTTGGTTCATCCTCATAACGAAAGACGGTAATGTCAGCTAGGGAGGATGAAACAAGAAGAGCAAACAAAAATACAGACCGGATAGAAATCAGCATGCAGATGAACACAGGCTGGAGTATAACAAATCGACCAAAAAAAAACTCCCGCGTAAACGCGGGAGTGATATAAATCAATCAGCTAACAGATTAGCTGCCACAAGTGTATACATCTGGCTTGCAGTCTGAACCTACACAACCATCAATAGCACCGTGAAATTCACACCATACATCGCCTTCCTTATTGGACTTGTAATTGTCCTTTCCGGAAATACAGCCTGGATCTTTAGGAACTGATTGCAGATATTTAGCTTTTGCCAAAGTATCCAGATCACCCTGATTCTGGATAGTCTTCTGCTCTCCTGTATCAAGGTTGTACATTTCCAAAGCACCCAGAATGGTTTTCTGGTTGGCATAACATGCTCTCATGTTGGATTTCTCTCTGGCCTGCCTGAAGTTTGGAATCGCAATGGCCGCCAAAACCCCGATGATCGAAATCACAATCATCAGTTCGATCAGGGTAAAGCCCCTGCGCTTTCGCAAAATTTTCATCATCACTCCTTTAAAAATTTTCCCATCACCTGAAAAGTAAACTCCAGAACAGGAAGTATGGTTCAAACTATTTTTAATTATCTGCACCGTTCACAAGAGTTAACATGGGCATAAACACCGCAAGTACAATTCCACCAATAATCAAACCCATGAACACAATTACAACTGGTTCGATGATGGATGTCAAACCTTTGACGGCATTGTCTACCTCAACCTCATAAAAATCGGCAATTTTCATAAGCATTTTGTCAAGTTCCCCGGTTTCTTCTCCTACAGCAATCATCTGAACCACCATGGCAGGAAACACATTGGATGCCTTTAACGGGTCTGCAATACTTTCTCCCTCACGAATCGAGTTTCTAGTTGAATCTACAGCTTCCTTAATCACCATGTTTCCGGCTGTAGCAGCCGTTACTTCCAGGGCCTGCAAAATGGGAACTCCCGATGTAATCATGGTGCCAAGAGTACGGGTAAACCTAGCCACTGCCATCTTTCGCATCATGTTACCAACAGCAGGCATTCTTAAAATATTGACATCGTAAAGCCTCGCCCCTCTTTCGGTTCTGAAAAACTCAGAAATTGCCAGAGGCACTACCACAAGGGAAGGAATAATGATGAACCAGTAGCCAATCAGAAGATCGGAACAGTTTAATAAAAACACCGTAATAAACGGAAGTTCCACATTCATGGACTCAAAAATGGATTTAAACTGCGGCAATACAAACATTACCAGGGCCAAAACCACCAGGCCGGCGATGGATAAAATCACAACCGGATATGTTAACGCTCCTTTTACCTTTGACTTAAGAGCCTCAGAGCTTTCCAGGTAAGTAGCCAGCCTCTTTAAAATACCGTCAAGAATACCACCTGCTTCTCCGGCCTTTACGAGGTTTACAAACAGAGCATCAAACACCCGTGGATGTTTGGACAAAGCCGAGGACAAGGTTGAACCACCTTCTACCTCAGTTCTCACCTGGGATAAAACTTTTGCGAATGCAGGATTTTCGGTCTGACCCTGCAAAATGGACAGACAACGAACCAGCGGTACCCCGGAACCCATCATTACCGAAAACATCTGGGCAAAGATGGAGACATCCTTGGTTCCGACCTTGCCTTTAAACAGGGAAAAGCTGAGGGCACTGCCCTTTTTCTTTTCCAGCTTAACGATGATGTAACCTTTCTCCCTGAGACGGGAGCGCACCTGCGCTTCGCTATCACCATCGGCCTCGCCGTTTATTGTTTTACCACCATCAAGGCTCTTGGCTTTGTAAACATATGTAGCCATCAGTTCTCCCTGCTCGGACCTTACCCTGTCTTAATTATAACCATGAGAGCAGAAACCGACAATTGTTCAGGCCCAATTCTCTTGATCCCGATGAATTTATCCATCTTTGAGCATACGGGATAACTCATCCTGCCTTGTGGAGTGTCTCATGGCCTCCTCATAAGTGATGTCCCCTCTTTTATAAAGGGTCTTAAGGGAATTTTCAAATGTCATCATGCCAATGTTCTGGCTGGTCTGCATAATTGTATAAAGCTGCTGAATCTTGTGTTCACGAATACAGTTCTGCACGGCAGCATTGGTCAAAAGGACTTCCTGGGCACAGACCCTTCCCTTGCCAGAAGCCATTGGCAATAGCTGCTGGGCCACCACACCCCGCAACACAAAAGACAGCTGTGTGGTTACCTGAGACTGCTGATGGGGAGGGAACATGTCTACAATCCTGTTGATTGTCTGAGCAGCATCGGTAGTGTGCAGGGTACCAAACACAAGGTGGCCTGTTTCCGCAAGAGTCATTCCCGCTGAAATGGTTTCCAAATCCCTCATCTCCCCTACTAGAACCACATCGGGGTCCTCTCTTAACACATGGCGCAGAGCCTCGTTAAAGGATAAGGTGTCCACATGCAGCTCTCTTTGATTAACAATCGATTTTTTATGATAGTGAAGATACTCGATCGGATCTTCAATCGTGATGATGTGCTTTCTTTGACTCTCATTGATCAAATCAATCAAGGCTGCCAGGGTTGTAGATTTACCGGAACCTGTAGGTCCGGTCACCAGAACAAGCCCCTTATGCATATCTGCAAACTTTTTACAGACTGGCAGTACATTCAGTTCTTCCAGGGAAGGAATGGCGGAAGGAATAATCCTGAACGCAGCTGCAATACAACCTCTTTGTCTGTAGACATTCACACGAAATCGTCCAAACCCGTGAACCGAGTAGGACAAGTCAAGCTCCAGCTTTTCTTCAAATTCCTTCTGCTGTTCACTGGTAAGCATATTATAAACCAGAGAACGGGTGTCCATTGGGGTCAGCTGGTCAAGGTCTGTGGCCACAAGCTCCCCATCCACACGAATTACCGGTGGTGTTCCCACGGTCAAATGTAAATCTGATGCCTCATTGTCCACGACCAGATTCAAAAGATCATTTAATACAAACATGAGACTGACTCCGTTTCCAAGCTATTAATGCCCACCTGCTGTAACCCTGACCACTTCATCCATAGTGGTCAAACCGATCAAGGCCTTACGAAGCGCAGACTCCCTTAGAGTCAACATGCCTTCCTTACGGGCCAGAGTAGTAATATCCTGGGTACTTCCACCCCTAAGAATCAGGGTTTTCATATTTTCCGTCATAGTAAGAACTTCGTATATACCCAAGCGCCCCTTGTACCCGGAACCACCGCAGGTATCACATCCTGCACCCTTGTACAATCGAAAATTATTGGCATCAATATGCTTCAAATCGAGGTGAGCCAAAAGCTCCTCGGTAATGCCGAAATTCTCCTTAACCTCTCGTTGACCGCGATATTCTGTTTTGCAGTCCTTGCACACGGACCGAACCAGCCTCTGAGCCTGAATCAGAATAATGGAAGAGGTCACCATAAAGGCCTCGATGCCCATGTTCAAAAGACGGCCAATGGTACCAGGAGCATCATTTGTATGCAGGGTTGAAAGTACCAAGTGTCCCGTCATTGAGGCTTTAATCGCAATCTCGGCCGTCTCAAAGTCCCTGATCTCTCCCACCATGATGATATCAGGATCCTGTCGCAAAAACGAGCGTAGGGCAGCCGCAAAAGTAAGACCGATATCAGGGCGGCACTGCACCTGATTTACACCCTCAAGCTGGTATTCCACCGGATCCTCTGCCGTCATTACATTCACATAAGGAGTATTTAAGGAGCTGAGGGCCGAATACAAAGTAGTGGTTTTACCAGAACCCGTAGGACCTGTAATCAGACAGATTCCATAAGGATGGGCAATCCCATCCTTAAATCTTTCATAGGTAGCTGGTTCAAATCCAAGTTTCCCAAGATCCACCTGTAAGGATGTCTGATCCAGAATCCTCATTACAATCTTCTCACCCCATGTACAGGGAAGAGTAGAAACCCGAAGATCAATGGTTCTGTTGCTGACCTTGATTTTAATCCTACCGTCCTGAGGCAGTCTTTTTTCAGCAATATCCAGATCGGCCATAATTTTAAGCCTGGAAGTGATGGCTGCCTGAGCCTTTTTAGGTGGTTTTACATCCACCATAAGCATACCGTCCAAGCGATATCGCACCCTGAGCTCTTTCTCAAAAGGTTCAATATGAATGTCAGATACTCCCCGATTTACGGCCTGAGAAATGATCAGATTCACCAGTTTAATAATTGGCGCATCATTTTCACCGAGTTCACCGGACAATTCTTCCTGAAGCTCATCTTCGGAAGCGGAGCCCATGTCCCCGATTTCTTCCATAAGTTCGCCGGTCTTGGAAGAGTCCCCATACGCTTCATCCAGGGCATCATTTAAATCCTTGGCAGTGACAATCACTGGCTTGACAACAAGACCCGTCATCAGGGCAACATCATCGATGGCAAGGATGTTTAATGGATCAACCATTGCCACTGTAAGTTTATTGCCTACTTTATTAATGGGGATCAGCTGATGCCTTCTGGCAACATGCTCAGGGATAAGTTTGACTGTACTTGGTTCTATCAGATAGTTGCTAAGATCAATTTGCGGAACATTTAACTGTTCGGACAATACCCGAACAATCTCTTTTTCAGTGACCAGGCCCATTTCAATCAAAATGATGCCCACGCGTTTCCCGCTCAGTTTTCCCTTGGTCAGGGCTTCCTGCAACTGAGCCGCCGTAATCAGACCCTTTTCTACAAGGGCATCACCGAGTTTAATTCTCTTCATACAGATATCCGTCTGATATTTGATGCATTAACAGTTGCCCTACCCTTACCGCTCTGTAGATACCGCTTTGACCTTGGCTAAATAGAACAAAGCCTTTTTTTCAATCCAGGCATCGTTAAAACTGCCGACCTTACTCTTCAAATATAATGATTCGAAGTAACCACGAGCTTTTTGAAACCACTCCAGTCTCTTCTCAAAGTCGGCCTCCAGTTCACCCAAGTAATAATGACACATGGAAAGGTAAAACTCAACCAGATGATAGCCAGGATTTCTCACATCACAACGGTTAAAATACTGAATTGCCAGACTAAACTGTTGTGTCCTGTATGCCTCAAAGCCTTTGCGGAAATAATCCACGGTAAACAATTTCACCTGATTATTGCCCCAGTCCGCCACCCACAAACCACCAGTGGGTGAAACCGCCAGGCCCAGTGGAAAGTTCAGTATGGAATCATTGGGCACAAAACCACTGTTTCTAACCTGCTCCGGCTTTCTTTCTTCCTGAGCAGAGTGTTTAAGATGCTCGGAAAACTGGGAAACATACCCAATTTCCCCCATTTCTGCTCCTGAACCACTGATTTTTAATACCCTTTGTGATATCTGATCCCCGATATAAAGGTTGCCTTCATCATCCAGGGCCAGAGCCTGGGGCATCACTACCCGATTGGATTCAGCCCCGACCCGGATGATTTCTCTGATGAAGTTCCCATCCTGATCAAATACCAGAATTTTGGTAGTGCCTGAGTCTACTACAAAATATTCCTTTTGCTGCGGCCACCAGGCCATACTGCGGGGTGCCTGCAATACTACTTCAGGCTGGTACTCATCAATATTCATGAAATAATGACTTTCACGGTTAAACATTTTGTCCAGACTAAAAACTTCTACACGATTGTTTTTATCATCTGCCACCCAGGCCATACCCCTTAAATCCACGACCAGGGAATTGGGGTGATTGAGCTGACCGGGTGCAACCCCAGCCTCTCCCATGACAAAAACAGGTTCATATTGTTTATTGTATACACGAACACAAGGGCAGGCCGCATCCACAACAAAATACTGATCCTTATGTACCTGAAACTGGACAGGCTCAAGAAGTCCTGGCAAGGGAAGAATTTCTACAAACTCTCCCATAGTGGTAAATTTCTGGATGCGGCGGTTGCCATAGTCCGTGACATAAATAAAGTCTCCATCCAGTTCAACATGGGTGGGGAGTAAAAACTGTGATGGCTGATTTCCCCTCTGCCCCACAATTCTTTCAAGTTCATATTCCGAGCCCCGGCTGCGAAAGGTGTCTTTGCCTTCCAGGTACTTTGAATCAGGAATTATCTCCTGATTTACAATTTTTTTCTGATATCGGGCCTCTAAAAGTGGGAACTGTGATTCAGCCTGAACACCAATCAGTACGGTCAAAGACAAAACCAGCTTAAAAACGGCGTTTTGCAGAAATCCTCTGAACATTACCCAGGTCCTGATCATTATATGCATAGTCAAAGGTCCACTCTTCATATTTTGCCGAAGCACCTGCCGTAAACTCGCCTTCATTTGATCCAAGTCTTAACCCATACTTTTCGGCAAACCATTTTTCAACCCCAAGTCTGAGTCCAACTTCTTCTCGCTCCCTCTTTACTCCATCAAGAGCAATGAGTGTACTTTGGTTTACCTGAAATGCACCACCAACTGTAGCCGTAATTGGAACAGTATCTTTACGGCCTGTAGTCCACTTTAAGGATTCAAACATATCACGAAAGCTTGCACCCAGGGTAACCCGTTTACTGGCCTTGTATTGCACCCCAAAGTCAAAACCAACCCCATCAGCACTCTCGGTAAAAAGTTCCTGCTCCAAGTAACGCACTGTCCCACCCAGATTCAGTCTGGAATTGACTTGTTTGGCAGCCGAAATACTGATATTACTTTCTGCATCCTCAAAATAGGAAAAAATTCTTACGGGAGCTGTAGCCCTGCCAGCAGCCAGCGGTGCCCCATCTACTTCACCAGTCAGAATCGGATCATCAAACCGCCCGTTCCCATCTACATCCAGACCATTGTGAATCCTGGTTTCAGGGATTCCATCAACGCTGAAACGATGATAGGCCACCCCAAGTACCCAACCATCTTTACCCATAGGTCTGGCATAACCCAGATAATTATAATTGCGATCCAGACTAAGAGATGTATGCATGGCGGCGGCTTCTTTGCCTTTGACCCCTGCCAGTCCTGCCGGGTTCCAGTAAGTTGCATTCACATCCGAAGATACGGCCACCCCTGCCCCACCCAAACCAAGAATTCTGGCATCAATTCCAAGATTGCGGTAAGCCGCAGCCTGGCCCTGAGCCGATTTGGCCTGACTGATTGTTGCGAGGCTGACTCCGAGCATCCCTGCCAGAACAAACCTTTTGCAATTTACTTTCATACCCATACTCCTAATTCCCGCATCCTTGCCCAAAATCAGTTGCCGCCCCCAGCCTGTAAGGTTGGGACCGTAAAGACTCCTGTACCATTATTCAAAGCTTTAAAAGCTGTTTCTGCTGTAGCAGTTCCCTGTTGCTGACCAGTAGTTTCATCACAGCCATAAACTACTGTGGATACGGTCAAATCGTTTTGAGTATCCACTGGAACCCCATCAATGGAAAAACTTCCTACTGTTCCACGAACTCCATTGGTAAATGCATTACAGTTAGGAATTCCGCCTGTTACCCCACCTTCCAGACCTAACTGGGTGATTACCGCCCGGTTGCCGGATGGATTACGGATTTCACCAACAATAGTCACAGTCTGAGGTGTCATGGGAGGCACATCAACCCTGACTGATCCTGCAATGGGTGCCAGGATGTTATTGACCACCTGATCAAACACACCCCGTCCCGAAATCCTTAAGGTATAAGAACGGTTGTTGGTTGAGGTTCTCACAGGCACTTCCACCTGGAAAAAACCATTGGCATTTGGGGCCTGGTTGGCCTGATTGGCCGTACTCAACCCTTCTACCGTTACCCTGAACTGGGTGATGTCATACAGGTTGGAAAACTTGCTTAAAGTAATCTGACCTTCAATCTGTCCTAACAGAGGAACCATACGGACAGTATGCTCAATACTCTGTCCGGCCAGAACGGCTAAGGAAGCTACCCCATCAGCCGGACCGGAATACCCCTCTGCCGAAACATTTAAGGCTGCTGACTGGGGAGCTGCATCTCCAGACGGATTGATAATTGGAACTACCAGGACATATTGCCCGTTGGAACCATTCGAGGTAGTGGAATTCCCAACAGATACAGTCGCTCCATTCACAGGCTCACCTGTTCGTTCATCCACAAGATTTAATATCACGGTTCCGTCACCTTCCGGTGGGCGATTCCTCAGAGTGACATCAGGTGCGGCAATTGTGGAAGCAGTTTCCACATACACCTTGATGTCCGTTCCTCCAATAGCTGTGGAAGCCTCGCTGGAAGTCGCTGTCTTTTCCGTTGCCTGAATTGTTTCAAACCCATCTTTGGAGTAACCAAGGGCCCACTTCCCGATCCGAAGATTCGGAATGCGATACTGTCCATTTGCATTACTGACAGCAGTTCGAATGACCTGAGGCTCACTCTCAAACACAGCAATGACACTCACATTGGGTTCGGGTGTTTTTGTAGTTGCTCCACCAGCTCGATTGGAAAAAACCGTGCCTGTGATAACTCCATTTTCAACTCCGGCATCACCGCAGCCGCTCAACAGTAGAACGACCCCAATCATTACCGAAAGTACCCCACGCAATTGAAACTTGCTTTTATACATATCACCCTGCCTTCCAAAAAATAAGGCATCCATACATTCTTCACACAAATCCTTCCTGATTTCGGCAGCTTCTTCCATGCACCTAACAAAATTAATGCAATTACCCATATTCCTGATCACTCTGTCTTGATTACAAATCCATCCTTGATTACATTGCTTAGGAAGGGTTTTGTTGATGAAGATTTTTCTTTGTTTCCTCCTATTGATTCATGTACTTTTTGGTTTGTTACAATTTGGCCTGTGCTCGGGAAAAATTCCTTCCAGGTATGCCCATAGTATGCCGCGACTGGTATTACTTGAACCCGTCGAAGATAAAAGCAGAAGTTCTTCCTCTTCCAGGATTGTCAACCTGACAGACAATTCCGATTTAGACGAAGATAGCGTAGCCCGCTGGGAAAAACTTAGAAGAGAACAAATCGGTGAGCTTGCTGAGGCTCAAAAAATTAAAAGCCCCCAAAAAGAACCAGCCCCTCTTAAGGGAATCTGGAATGAAAAACACCATTTCAAGTTGCAGGTTGCAAAATCAGAAAAAGAATGTCTTTTTATGATATTTCACGGCATGATATTTATTGAAAACCTGGGGATTCTGTACCGTGATAAAGTTTTAAGCCTAAAGCCTTTGCACATCTCCTTGATATGGATGTTTATCGTACTTGGGCTTTTAAGCCTGCCTGCAAAAGTCCTGCCCTCCTGGGGGAGAAAAACCAATCCCCTCAAAATTCTGACAAAGAGCATCCAACTTCGGGATATTGAGAACACCAGAAAACTACTTAGAGATCTGAGAATGGATTATAGATTAAGAGAAGAACTTCCATTCAAGTTTCAAAAAATCTGGCTACAAACCCTTTGTGATCATAATGCCTACGGGGAAGCTGTGGATTTTGGAGGCTTTCTTTTACATAAGAATCCAGAAAACAGATCCCTTCTGAAACAGTTTATACCCTGGTTGATAACAAACGATGAGAGATATCCCCTGCATTTGGCAGTATTCCTGTCACGATATTTAACTATTTGGCCTGATCAGGGGCTGGCCATCAAAGTATGGGAAACCACATTTTCTGGGGAAGGTGTTGAAAATGTGGACACCGAAGTCAAAAATCTGGCAACAATAATTCAGAGTGTAGCTGGAATATTGTCTACGGCACCCAGGTAGTCAGTTTTTAGCTATACCCCGGCACTGAAGCTGTACTCTTTTGCTACCAAAATAATTATACTCAAGTTGCCCAACCAGAGGCGGCAGCAGTAAAAATTCCTGAAGAAAATTTCCTAATCCAAATCCAATGACACTCATACGGGCCCCACTATAACACTCAATCTCCATGCTCAGATCCTTTAGCTCCTTGCCTACTCTTCTATGTCGAATCAAGCGATAGTTTCTAAGTGCAAAAACGGGACGGGCATTTTCTTCCCCAAACGGCCCCAGGCCTCTTTGCTGGTCCACAAAATCCTCGGGTAAATGTGCTCCATCAAGCCAGGCGCAAAATGTTTTTGGAGTGAGATCCTGCTCAAAATGAACAGGTTCCAGTCTGAGGAGGGCCTGTAAAAACTCACCAAGATATTCCGGCTTAAGACGAAGGCCTGCGGCCCGGGCATGACCACCGTGATTCATAAGGACATGGGAAACCGAATCCAGCATGGCTTTTAGGTTAAACCCCATAATGCCACGGGCCGAACCCACAAGCTCTCCAGATGGATTGCTGGCTAAAGCGATTACAGATCGGGAATACAATTCACTAAAAGATGAGGCCAATAAACCCATTAGCCCAAGCTCCCGGCTATTGCTTTCAACCACGATTAGCGGGATGTTCTCAAACCTGTGAATCTTCATGGCCATGGAACTTCTTAATTCCTTCAATCTCTTAACCCTTAGCTGATTGTAATTTTCCAGAGTGTCCCCAAATTCAACCACAGAGGCTAGCTTGACTGAGGTCAGAAAATGAAAGGCAGGCCAGGCCGAATCAAGTCTGGAAGCTGCATTTAGCCTAGGGGCCATGTAAAAACCCACATGTTCCGGCCCATATTGTTCTCCCAGATCCGATCTGAGGATCTTGCGGTTCCAATAATCCCGAAGGAAAGGAAGCCTGCTCTGCATCATATGTTTTAATCCTGCCTCCACCATGTAACGGTTCTCCCCAGTCAAGGGGACCACATCCGCTACCGTACCTATGGCCACATAATCCAGGCAATTGATCAGGGTGGACTGAGTGATTTGTGAGTTCTCCCCATGCATACGCCGAAGTAGGGCATGAATGAATTTATAGGCCACACCAACTCCTGCCAGTGCATCACAGGGGTATCCATTTAACCTAGGATTTACAACAGCCAGAGCCCCCTGCATTTCCTGTTCAGGAAGATGATGATCGGTGACTATCACGGAAATCCCAAGACTTTGGGCCAGAAGGATTTCTTCGGCCGATCCCATGCCACAGTCAGCCGTGATAATAACTTTGATACCTCTTTGGGAAAACTCCCGTACCAGATGCGGTTTTAACCCATGTCCCTCAGTAAAACGATTGGGAAGATACACCTCGGGAACTACCCGTGGGTCAGCCTTGCGAAGTCCCC
Source organism: Candidatus Cloacimonadota bacterium (assembly GCA_019454875.1). Classification (GTDB taxonomy): domain Bacteria; phylum Muiribacteriota; class UBA6191; order UBA6191; family UBA6191; genus UBA6191. The sequence goes on from JACFNL010000001.1 coordinate 108,688, forward strand.
AGTAAAGAACACTGGAGGCAGATAGACCATCCACATCAAAGTCTCCAAAAATCAGAATAGGTTCCTGATTCTGAATGGCCTCAATTACCCTGTTTACGGCCAATTCCATACCTGATAAAAGCATTGGATCATGGTAAAGGTCGGGATTTTTTTGCAAAAACCCCTCCAGGCCCCCACAGGAATCCAGCTGGGCCTCCTTGGCAATCCAGGTGGCCAGAGCCGGATGATAACCGTGACCCAGGGCCTTATCCATAGCATCCTGTCTTAATGGTCGGCTATCTTCAACAAATTGTGGCAACATGGCTCAAACCACATCTCCAAACAAGGACTGTGAATTGGCTTCTTTAATTTCGATTTCAACAAATGAACCAATTTTGTTTTCATGATGCTGAAAAAGCACAGGAATATTGCCTGCCGTCCGACCCTTGTACTGATTCTCAAACCGCTTGGCCTCCGCTTCCACAAGCACCTTTTCAGTCCTGCCAATAAAACGGGGATAAATTTCTGTCTGAACCTCTCTTTGTACAGCAATCATTTTGGAGAGCCTGTCCTTGCGAACCTCTTCTGGAATGGACTCCTGCATGGAAGCTGCGACGGTTCCCTGCCGCTCTGAGTAATGAAACAGATAGGCTGTTTCATACTGAACCTCCCTTAAAAGGCTCAGTGTCTCCTCAAATTCTTCGTCTGTCTCGGAAGGGAAACCACAAATCATGTCTGTGGAAAGACATACCCCGGGAACCGTCTCACGGATTCTGCCAATCAAGTCAAGATAAGCCTCCCGTGTATAACCCCTTTTCATAGCTTTTAAAACTCTGGAGCTCCCGGACTGAGCCGGAATATGGACCCAGGGACAAAGATTGGGATTCTCTCGCATGACATCCAGGATTTTTTCATCAAACAAAACCGGATGTGATGTTAAAAATCGAATCCAGATTTTAGGAGCCTTCTGGGCCACTCTGGACAATAGATCAGAAAACCTCAGACCTTCATGTCTCCAGGAGTTGATCGTCTGGCCTAAAAGGGTAATTTCCTTCACACCCTGGGAAACGAGTTCATGCACCTTGTTAAGTATTTCCACTGAGGACAGATTGACCTCCCGGCCCTTAACCGCTGGAACAATACAATATGTGCAATTAAAATTACACCCGGTCTGAACAGGCAGATAACTTCTATGAGCCGCAGCGTTTCCTTCGGTCAGAACCTCATAGGTTGAATAGTCTTCAAACCTGCGCGCAGTGACATCAGCAAGTACCTTCCCAATGGATTGCAATTCTGCCGGGGTTATTAAAAAATCAATTTCTGGATGTTTTAGAAGCAATGCTTCTTTCTGGGCAGCTACCATACACCCCATCAATCCAATTTTTTTCTGGCGACGGGAACGCCGCTTTTGCGGCAGAAGATGTTCCAGTTTGTGCCATACCTTCAAGTCAGCATTGTCGCGAACAGTACAGGTATTGAGGATAACAACCTCAGCATCATCCGGATTGCTGCTCATTTCAAACCCGGCCCCCATCAACATTTTGCTGACAGTCTGAGATTCGTATTCATTCATTTGACATCCATAATTGATGACACATGCTACATTTTTTTTCATGGGAAAACCGACACCCTATCAAGGATTTATTCCAAAAGTTTCTATACAGGGTGCTATTATAGCCTCTTATGAATCTGAGAGACAAACTATCGACAAATCGCTTTGTGATTACTTTGGAAGTTGACCCCCCAAGGGGCAGTGGTATGAAACATTCTCTTTCAGAAGTTGGTCCACTGATTCCCTACCTGGATGCCATAAATGTTGCCGCCTGTCCCGTGGCCAAACTGCGCATGGATCCTGTTGCCTATGCCGTGCTTTTAAAGCGGGAGTACGACATTGAGACCATTCAGCATATTACCATGAGGGACATGACTCTTCTTGGATTACAATCCTACCTCCTAGGCGCATCAGCTCTAGGTCTGGATAATTTTCTGGTGATGACTGGTGATGCCCCTAAACATAGTAATATTCCCGACACCAAGGGAGTTTTTCAGGGTAACAGCATGCTTTTAATGCAGGTGATGCAAAAAATGAATCAGGGTGAACATACTGGAAATGGCAAGCTGAACAAAAAAAATCGCTTCTACTTTGGGGCCACGGCCAATCCAACTGCCATCAATCAGCCCAACGAAGTAAAAAAGATGCAGAAAAAAATCGATCATGGTGCATCATTTTTTCAGACTCAGCCCCTGTTTATGAAAAGTACACTGGATGACTTTCTAATGGCCTCAGCCGAAGTAAAAACCCCAATCCTGATTTCCACCATGCTTCTTAAGAACTATGAGTCCTCCTTAAACCTCAACCAGACTGTCCCTGGATTGTTTGTTCCCTCAGAAACCCTGAGCCGCTTAAAACAAAATAACAATCAGGAAGAAGCCATGAGAATAGTCATTGATTTTTTGAAACTCTGCAAGGACAGAATTCAGGGCCTGCATCTTTTCCCTATGAATAACTATTGTGCCATGAAAGAACTTTTACAGGAAATATCCCACATTCGAGAATCCCGCTGAGCCCTGGGAGACCAATGTTGTGAACCAGTATTTTGGCACTCTTGGGATCGTATGGAAAATCCTCTCCAGAGAAAAACTCTTCCTCTTTCTGCCCGTCCTGCTTTTTAGTCTGGGTCACTGGCTCTTAAATGCCAGTTTCTGCATCTTCAGCGGCTTACATAATGACTTTGTCCTACAGGTGCAAAGACGGGGACCTCATGTCACAATCCGTCCTCAGAATTCATGGTTTGAAAGCCAGCCCCTAGCCCATATAAGCTCCCATGCCAGTATCACCAAAATTGATAACATAATTCAGACTCAGGGAATTCTGATGAATTCCGATGTGGGAATTGGGGTTCTTGTTTCGGGAATTGTTGATCAGGAGGCCCACTTGATGCTGGACGGGTCCCAGGACTCCGAGTGCAATCAGGAGCCTGGTGACAGATATGTCCTGATTTCAGAATCCCTGTTTCGGGAATTTGGTGAGAATCGCTGTGATTTATCATTGATGCTTCTTAACGGAAATGAATTTCCCCTCATTCCCCTTGCCCTGATTTCGGACTGGAATCAACCCCAGAAAAAGCTCAATATCTTTATGTCTCGGGACACATTAAAACAACAAATGGGAACCAGTACAGAAAACAACCTGATTGAGATCCATCTAACCGATCTGAAACAGGCACAAAACTTTAAAGCTTCTCTCAAAAAACTTCCCGAATCCTCCCACTGGCATGTTTCCTCCTGGGAAGATACATACTCAGAAACATTGCTACTTTTTAGTACTGAACAGAAGCTGCATTTTGTATTTTTAATAGCGTTGGGGGTTTTTGTTATTTTTGCCCTGTATGCCTCGGGATTTTTGATTCTTCTAAGAAGGCAGAACTCACTAAAAAGTCTTTTGGCTCTGGGAATGACAAAAAATTTACTGGGTTCTCAAATCATCGGCATTCAAATTCTTCTATTGCTCAGTGCCGTTGTTATCTCTCGAACAGGTCTTTATCTGGTAGAACAATATCTTAAACTGTGGCCCCTGCCCCTGCCCCAATCCCTCTTCTATTCTGTATCCCTTCCATTTGAGTATCAGCCGAATTTTTTTATGCTTTCCACAGCACTACTGCTTCTACCCTCCTTATGGACCCTGTATCGGGCAAGACTTCAGTTACTCGCCCTGATTTTTGTACTGTCTCCCCTCTCATTTTCTGACGCTCAGTTCTCCAGGCCAAACCCCAATGCATTTTTTAAACCCGATCTGAATTATAAGGAAAAGGAACGGACTGGATTCAGTCTTCTAATCTTAAAGGATCACAGATTTTCCACCCCTTTTAACAGTCCACAATTCAGCCGTCTGGGGTTTCGGTTCGGAGACGCACAGGCTCAAACCGATCTGGCCTGCACCCTGGGGCAGGAACCACGATTTACGGACTCCAATGGAAAAATCCGGCAAATACCTCTTAAGGCCGGAAAGTATGACCTGAACTGTCCCACAATTGGCCTTGAGGAACAACTCAATATTACTCTTGGGCAAACCCATCTGATGTTAGCCTGGTCTCCACATACACGGTCTGAGATAGAACCAGTTCTCTACCGGGCCAAAAAAGTTATGCAAAGACAGGAAAACCCAGAGTTCAGAGAACTGCATGCCATTTTGAAGCGGGTTCGCGAAATTGTTCTGGATATTTTTAAGGATCACACCCAGATCCGTTCCTACCTGCATCCTGATTATCGTGATGAGGATGGGAAACTGGAGGACTTTTACGAGTACCTGAATCTGATCCTGCCCTCCTTACACGAATACTCAATTACCTCTTTACTTATGGAGCCGAGGGAAAATACATATCATCTTAATCTGATACTCGAATCTGACTCTTCGGCTATTGAACTGAACCTGGAAACAGATACACAATATCTGTTAAAACGCTACCGCCACCGAACCCTGGCGCGAAAATCCTCGACATCACCGAGCAGTTCAAAATCCCCCCGTGTCAGGACAGGTAAAACTTTTAAAACATCTCCGTAAAGCAATTGCCCAATGCCAAGATGAAAATCCTGATTATGCAATAAACATCCCTGGGCCGTCAAAGCAGGTCCCATAGGACAGAATCTGTTATGTTCCTCACGGTTTTTCTGACATGTTTCCTGCATGGAGATTATAAAACTTCTGAGTGAACCTTCAATTCGGGTTCTAAGCAAGGGAAGCATTTCCTGTAAATCCCAAACAATAATACTGGAATCAATTTCGGGTTCGGAATGGGAAATATCCACCGGGTCACCAAATTCCATGCGAATTTCAGATCGCTCCCTTTTAATGCTTAGATGACCAAAATTGAATGGCAGAGGAATATGTAACCCCTGATTTATTCTTTTATAAGGGTGCTGATTTTCAATCAGATATCCAATCAGCTCGGTCAGGATTCGTGCAGAATCTGAAGGCTCATTAAAAGTCAGGCTTAGATTGAGAGAAAATCCTGCTGACTGCCGTTTGTAAACAATGCCACTGAGCTTAACTAGTTTGGAGAGGGCTTTTGCAAGTTCCCTATTTTTTAAATCGAGACTTTCAGGTAGATGTTTCCAGTTGATAAAAACATAACTTGAGCAATCACTACAGTAGGAGTTTTTTGGTTCTACTTCCTTTATGCTGTCTGTATTTTTTTGGGAACAATCAAGAGTTAAATCGCTTGCGGATCCAAGAATCACACACTCTCTATTGGGAGTAGACAAAGATTTTGGTATACGGTTTGATATCCTAAGAACTTCCCTGTCAGCGCTAAGACAAAAATCCGCGTCCAATCCCTGCCTCAAACACAGGTGTTCGCCCAAATCCAGCTGAATTGTCTGTTCCCGGCTTAAGCGGGCAATCCAGTCTGACCACAGGCTTCTATCCTGAACCAGTTCCCAGGAGCTCCAGTTATTTGGTAACACTCTTAATGAAAATCCGTCAAATGGCTTGAAAATTCCCATATCACTGGCAAAATATGCCGCCTGAACCCCGGAGTCCTGTCGCCGGGAAAACACAAGCCAACGCCACAGAACATTCATGATTGTATACGAGACCCATTCTTTAGCCATCAATGGCTGGCGAACAATCAGGCCTCCTCCCAAAAATTCAGCTCTGGATGTATCCACTGGCCCATTTTGGCCTACGGTATATTGCGTGACCAAAGGCCCTGAGGAGAACAGATATAGGGACCCCACTGTGACAAAGGCCAGAATCAGAAGCCATTTCATCACAAAAACCGGCAGATACCCAGGCTTAACAAATCATGCAGTAACCCGGGAGCCGGCAAACCCATAACATTATAATAACAGCCTTCAATTTTTCTAATAAAACAAAAGCTCAAATCCTGGATTGCGTACGCTCCTGCCTTATCCTGAAATTTGTCTTTATCCAGCCAGCAATCAATCAGTTTGGGAGGCAAATCAAAAAACTCAACCTCAGTGCTGTACACCTTTTGCAAAAGATGTTTTCCATCCACAGAAACCAGACTGACACCGGTATGAACCTGATGTGACTGGCCGGAAAGAAGCTTTAGAACCTCAAATGCCTCATCCCTGTTTTCAAATTTCCCCAAGAGTCTGTCGTTCAATGCCACAACCGTGTCAAAGCAGAACAAAAATCCTGACTCCAGCTGATTGGATTTCAGAATGCTCAAAGACTTGTACAGGGCATTTTCCAGGGCAAATTCACTACCAACACCCTGAATTCTTAAAAGCTCATCCTCAGAACTCAGAATCTGAAACTTTTGAAACAGGTAGGCAAACAGTTCCTTGCGACGCGGAGAAGCTGATCCTAGATACACTGGTTGATTGTCATAAAAATTTAACATACAAAAAAGCCCTGAGGTTCAGGGCTTTGTCTATCCTTTGCTTTTAAAATCATTCCTCCTGTTTTGGGGGGTGATTTTTCAAGGACTCAGCTTGGTTTTGCTGCGCTTAATTGGTTCACGCGAACCATCAGACGGCTTTTATTTCTAGCCGCAGTGTTCTTGTGAATGATGTTTTTTGAAACCATTTTATCAAACAAGCGCAAAGTTCCAGGCAACGCCGCAGAAATAGCTTCCTGATTACCTTCTGTTAACAGTTTTGCCATTTTCTTTTTGGCGGTGCGCAGAGACGCTTTCAAAGCTGAATTACGCTCTGTACGCTTGACAGCCTGTCGAGCGCGTTTGGCTACTGATGCTATATTGGCCATTGCGAACCTTAATCCTTTTCTAATCGTGAGAACTATGCTAAATGCAGGGGACGGATTATAACATATCGAATGATTATGTCAAACTCTAATTCCAGTTCAAAGTCTTTCAAGCCAGTGATCCCGAAACTCAAGAAACTGTCCCGCCCCAATTGCTTCTCTGGCGTTTTTTAAAAAATTCTTAAAAAATGCCAGATTGTGCCAGGTTAATAACCTTTGACCAGTGGTCTCTTTCATCTTCAGAAGATGATGAACATAGGAGGCGGAATAGTTCTGACAAATCCGGCAATCACAATGTGAATCAATCGCAGATAACTGGGTACGGAATCGGGAATTCAAAAGATTTACCTGACCATTGGCCGTAAATGCCCGTCCGTGTCTTGCCACTCTAGTTGGCATTACACAGTCAAACAGATCCACCCCGCATTCGATGGCTGTCAGAAAATCATGAGGGGTACCCACTCCCATCAGATAATGAAGTCGATGTGGATCCATCAGTGGGCCCACATGCTGAAGCACCCGTGACATGTCTTCTCTTGACTCACCTACAGACAGGCCACCGATGGCAATACCACTAAAAGGCAAATCCTGAATAAACTTTAAGGATCGTTCACGAAGGTCCTGATGCACTCCGCCCTGGAAAATTCCGAAAAGATGCTGCCTTCCGGGATCTCTGGTAAATTCCTCAACACATTGTATAGCCCAGCGATGGGTCAGCTCCATTGATTTTTCAATATAGGATCGGGGGGCATCCCCTGGGGGACATTCATCAAGGCACATCATAATGTCTGCCCCGATGGCCCTTTGAATCTGAATCACAGAAGCTGGTTCAAATCGATGCTTGGATCCGTCATAAACAGATTGGAAGGTAACTCCCTGCTCATCTAGTTTGCGCATCCCTTCCAGAGAAAAAATCTGAAAACCCCCACTGTCTGTGAGCATTGCCCCGGAAAAACCGGTAAAGTTATGCAGACCACCGTGTTCCCGTAAAACCTCTATTCCCGGCTTGAGGTACAGATGATAGGTATTACCCAGAATAATGGGAAAACCTAAGGCCTGTAAATCTGCCGAATCCAGGGTCTTTACAGCCCCTCTGGTACCAACTGGCATAAACTGGGGGGTTTCTATTTTAACTCCCCTAAGAGTAAATTCTGTTACTCTTGCCAGGGATTTTGAGTCTTGCGCTTTTAGGGTAATTGGAATCATAAGGGGACATAATACAACAAAGGACCGGTCCCCGTAAGGGAACCGATCCTTCAAAGCGATCAGACTAGCTGCAAATTATTGGAAGTATTGATCCAAAAACCTCAGAGCATCCATGTAAAACGCTCTTTCCTTGCCCTGGCTGTTATGCAACTGATAAGTCACATTCTTCTTGATTTCCACACGAACATTGGAAATCGTAGTTTTCATGCTGCGATCCCCAATTCTGTAAATCTTGGCCAACACTTGCAAAAGGCGAGATTCAGTAGCTTCCAGATCCCGTTTTACAGTTTCAATCACAGCACGGGCCAGATCTTTTTCTTCCTGAAGAAGTCTTACATAAGTCTTCATCAGTTCTTTCTGATCTGCTCCAGAGCTTGCAGACTGCTGCAATTTTACTTCCATTTGCATTACCTCAGTGTATTTGTCCCTAAGACCATACAACTGATCAATAAAGCCCATTACTACCTGGGTATCAGCCTGACCTAACTCACGAACAATGTCAGCAATAGCTGCCATGTCCCCTGCCCGGGTACTGTTCATCATAGACTCTGGAGAACGAGGATAAGTCTTCCTGCCCTCTTCCAGATCCTGTACCTCATTAGCCATGGGTGAACCCATAAATGCAACGCCCAAAACCCCTGTCAAAACCAGTTTGCTCAGTTTCATGCTCATATCTCCTTGCTACTATCCAATCGCTTTAAATCAAGGCGAACCCACTATAAGCAGGTTCGCCACTATATTCAACTACTGCCTGGCCTCTTCAAGCTTCTTCTGTGCTGCAGTATATGCATCACGAGCCGCCTTGATTCTGGCTGCATCCCCAGTGGCAATGGCCTGGGTCAATTCCTGATATGCCTTGTTCACCGCATCCTGCAATGCTGCCAGATCTGTTGGTGCTAAAGGAGCCACAACCGCTGGAGTCTGTACCGCTGGCTGGCTGGCTACTGGAGCTTCCCCGCCGGTAGATGCAGAACTGTAACCATAATATCCTGATGTTGGGAATCCGCCACCATAACCGTAGCCAGCCCCATAACCACCGGGATAAGTAGTTCCATAACCTGGTGTGCCGTATCCGGGAGTACCATAACCGGGTGTGCCGTATCCAGGCATTCCGTACCCTGGTGTCCCATAACCAGGCATACCATAACCTGGCTGACCACCATAATACCCAGGATATGTACCATAACCTGGCATCATGTGAGTTGTATCATTTAATACCAGAGAACCTGAATTGATTTCCTGGACAATTCCTGATAGCTCATTGGCAGCAACAGTACGATCCTGAATTGAGGAAGCATACATGAGTCTGCGAATCAGTCGTTCGTTACCTGTAGGTGGTACAGAAGCAATCAAGCCCTGTAACCTGACTCTTGCATTAGAGGAGTTACCTGGAAAATCCATGATAATCTGATTCAACTGCTGCAACAAAAAGCCCTTGTCAATATCCTGCTGACCAGGAAAAGTCTGGTTTCCGTTGCCGCCCCATCCGATGGAGAGCTGACCATTAGACCAGTCTGTTAAAATTCCATTCACTTCCATGGAAATCTGCTCTTTATTGCGAAGATTTGCAGCCAGATACAGCCTTCTCATCAGGTTTGAGTCTCCGTAGGTGCGGATGTAGGAAATGATTTGCTGAATCCGTGCGTGGGCATTGTAAATGCGGTTCTGATCCACATCAGATTTGATGAATCTTAACTGATCTGTAATCCAGTTCTCATCTACGAACTGACCTGCGCCCATTCCATAACCTGGCATTCCCATACCTGGGGTACCATAACCAGGAACTCCATACCCAGGAACTCCATAACCAGGAACTCCATAACCAGGTACGCCAGTTCCAGGATAGAAACTTCCTCCACCGGGATAATAGCCCTGACCATAACCATTGCCGGCATAATAACCGTTTGAGCCGTAGTTATAACCAGTGTTCACACCGCCCTGATTGTAGCCAGTGTTGTATCCTGTTCCCTGATTGTAGCCAGTATTGTAACCAGTGCCCTGATTATAACCAGTATTGTACCCAGTACCCTGATTGTAACCAGTCCCAGTATTATAGGCTCCACCCAGACCATCGTAGCGGCCAGCCGTTGAGCTTACAGCAGCATTTGTTTGATACTGTGCAGTCTCAGAGGCGGATACAGGCATCGACTGGACCAGGAAGATTCCGAAGGCAGCGACTTTCAGACCAAAGCGAATTGGTCTTGTCGATAATTTTATGCTGCTGTTAGCTTTCATGTCTTTCCTCCACTCCATTTCTGTGAACCGACGCTTCCTTATACCCGGCCCACGAGGGACGGTTTCTATGCATTCTCTGCGTTGATTTCACTTTCTATACGGTGGATAGGCAGAAAAGGTTTCAAGTGATGTAAATTTTGATAGTATATGGCCCTATTTTTATCAAGGAGAACCCATGAACTTAACCTGGAACTGGCTCAAAGAGGTGTCCAAAGTAGAAGCAACCCGTGCTGAAGCTATTAAAACACTGGAAGATTTAGGCATTGAGGTAGAAGGATGTACCCCTACTCTTGCCGACTTCAGTGGAGTTTTTGTTGGAGAAATCCTGGACACGGCCAGCCACCCGGAAGCAGATAAGCTGAGACTTTGTACCGTAGATATCGGTACTCAGACTCTGAGTATAGTTTGTGGCGCTCCCAATGCCAGAGCAGGAATCAAGGTCCCGGTTGCCCTGATGGGCGCAAAACTGCCCGCATTTGGAGTCTTGAAACCTAGAAAAATCAGAGGGGTGGACTCAGAAGGCATGATCTGTTCCGAGGCAGAACTGGGATTTAGCGACGAATCTGATGGAATCTGGGAACTAAGTTCTGATATCAAAGTCGGCACAAATTTTCGTGACTGTTTTTTGGAAGATTACATCCTGGAAATCTCTGTGACCCCCAATCGGCCCGATTGTTTAGGCATACTTGGCCTGAGTCGTGAATTGGGGCTTAGGTTAAAAACTGCTCTGGATATTAAGGTGACAGAACTAACCGAATCCGTAATAAATGATATTCCAATAAGCATCATGGACTCTGACTGTATAAGCTACAGCGGTGCTCTGTTTACTGAAGTGAAGGTCGGCCCCTCTCCTTTATGGCTTCAGGAGCTTCTTAAACACTCGGGCATTCGCTCCATCAATAATGTGGTGGATCTTACCAATTATCTGATGCTGTTATACGGGCACCCCCTGCATGCCTTTGATGCAGACAAGGTTGAGGGTAAACTTGTGATCCGCTCAGCCTGTGCAGATGAAACCCTCAAGACCCTGGATGGAATCGTTCGTGAATTGCATGAAGAAGACTTAGTCATTGCTGATGCAAAAAAACCTCTGGCTTTAGCCGGTATTATGGGTGGAGAGGACTCCGGGGTAACAGAACAGACCACCAGGGTTTTAGTTGAAGTTGCCTGCTTTGACCCTGTGCGCATTCGCAAAATGGCCAAACGCCATAAAATGCATACCGATGCTTCTCACCGATTTGAGAGGGGCATGGATCCAATGGGAACAAAAACGGTTGCTAACCACATGGGAAATCTTTTAATCGAGATTGCCAATGCCAGACTCAATGGGTTTGAAACCCAGCACGGAAAAAGGCCAGAGCCAAAAATACTGGACCTTGAATTAAAATTGATCACCAGAATGTTAGGTCATCAGCCCGATACGGACATGATCCTGACCTGGCTAAATAAGTTAGGCTGCCAGGTAACTGTGCAAAATCAGAGCTTAAAAGTAACTGTGCCCACCTTTAGACCCGATTTGGAAAGACCTATTGATCTTGTGGAAGAGATTGCCCGTATCTGGGGCTATGATCAAATTGATTTTTGTGAGCCTGTTGCATGCCTTCCTGCCATGAAGGCCCAAAATGATATTGAGGTGTTAGAACACATTCAAAACATTTTATCCTCCTGTGGCCTTAATGAAACCATTAACTATTCCTTCACCCCCCCCACTGAGCAGGGACTTTTCCTCAAAAACCCCCTGTCTGAAGAAATGTCCTGTCTCAGAAAAGATCTTTTAACAAACCTTCTGGAAAGTGGCCTGTTAAATTTCAGAAGGCAAAATAAACTGGTTCAGACCTTTGAAATTGGCAAAGTTTTTGCCCAGGACCTCACCGAGAAATTTCACTTAGCCATACTTATGGCCGGAAACGAAGAAGAATCCTGGAAAATCAAACGGGAACCAGTGGGTTTTTTTGAATTAAAGGGAATTTTGGAAGAAATGTTTCAAAGGCTACGGCTTCGATTCGAGTTAAAAGAAAACAAAGCCGGCCCCTTGATCCCCCATCTTAGTCCCGCACTTGATATTTTTGTCAGGGGCAAAAGTATTGGAAGCTTAGGGCTTCTGCCTAAAAATCTACAGAAAAAACACAAGCTTCAGTTTCCTGTGGCCATGGCAGAGCTTGATTTGTCCTCGCTTTTCACTCATAAGCCTCAGACCATCAGTATGGAGCCTTTGCCCCTGTTTCCAGGATCAGAGAGGCAGCTAGCCCTGATTTTAGATACAGGCACTGCTTCCGAAGATATTCTAAAGGCCGTCCGCAGCTTAAAGATCAGCTATCTGGAAAGTGTAGGGGTTTTTGATGTCTATACAGGCAAGGGAATGCCTGAAAACAAATTCAGCCTTGGTCTGAAATTTTACCTCCGTGCCCTGGATAAAACCTTGGGAGAAGAAGAAATTCAGGGGGCCATGGAACAGATACTTAAACTTTTAAATCAGAAGTTTGGCGCGTACCTGAGATAATGAACTGTCTGGAGTGGCTAAATAATAACAGTGCATCTTCGGAAGATACAAAAGTCTTTTATGTTCTGGGAGAAAATCTCCTGGAGCGCAATCTGATTGAAAAATACTGGTATCAATCACTTAGGGAAAAATATCCAGGCATTCAGAAAACGGATATGGACTCAGCATGTCCAGCCCAGATTAAACCGCTTGACTGGTATTTGCAGGTTTTGACTCAAAGGACCCTGATTCCAAAACCTGCACTATACCTGATGAATCTGGACCGTTTCAGCCCCAGTGATAAAAAGCGGATTTTGGAAACATCCCTGGTTTCAGTAAAAAACCACCTGTATTTTTTAATCATGACGGGAAGCAGTCCAGGAATTGACCTCGCGACCCAAAAGACCATTGTGATTGGCAATAAAACCAAAGCTCTGGATCTGACTGCCCTGTTGCAATGGATCTTACGAAAAGAACATATCGCCCTGCCTGATTCTGTCACAAATCGTCTTGTTCAAAGGCTTTCAGATAACGAAACTGGTCTCTTATCTGAAGTTTCCAAACTAAAGTATCTGATGTATTCCGAACCAAAGAACATGGATTGGGACGCAATTTATCCAGAGCCTTTGATTGAGGAGGACTTTTTTACTTTAGTTCGTGCCCTGGTGGATAAGGATCCAAGAATCTGGTTTCTTAACTGGAAACTACTTAAAGATTCCGACAATATCCTTCTAAAAATCAGGCAGCAGCTTCAGACCCTGGAAAGAATAAAAAGAGCCATTCCCAAAGAAATGCGCCCAAAAATTCTACTTTTAGCCCAAAAAGCCAAGGACTCAAGAAACCGCAAAACAAGGCAGGACGCGATTTTGGAAATTAAAGCCCTGTTAAATCAGGGTACAGACTCACAAATGGAGAACATTTTAAGTAAAGAAGCCCGTATCCCCTACCTGATTCGGGATCAGGCCAGATTTGATGATGAAGAACTTGATGAGATGCTTATGGATTTAGGACGGTGTATTAACGAAACCCGTTCAAAAAACTCATCAAAATCACTCATTCCTAAAACACTCTTAACAAGACTGTTTGGCAGTAACAAACGATTTTTATCTAGCTCACACGCATAAGATAACTTTCCTGAAACTCTGGTCCAGAAACCATCCTGATACTGTGTTTATTACCAAAAGAGGATGCTTCCGCAGTAAATGTACCCATGGTCAGAACCAGACAGGAATCATATCTTCGGTTAATCATTTCCGAGTATGCCTGATTCATTTCCACTTCCCCTAATTGAGACAGTCCTGGATAAACCCTGGCATAAATCTGATCTCTTGACCTTCCTGACAATAAAAAGGAAGAAAACAAATCGCTTCTTTCTGTACGAATCGGCTTAATCTGATCAAAGCCCAGATTGCGAAAAAATCTGGTTACATGAAGCTGGATCTGTTTAGACCCTAACATGGGAAAATCCTTAAGACCGATCCTTTCCTTACCTACCAGAAATTCCCTCAGCCCACTTAAGAATGAATTGTCCACGCTGGATTCAATCTGGGCCACATCAAATGGTGGGATTCTGTAAAAGGTAATCGGATCCAGCTTCAGTTTTTGCTCAAACAGAAACGGATCACCAATGCGCTTCTCATTGTAATAGTCCCGAATCAGTTGAACTGAGTCCAGAAGTTTGTCCAGATCCGAGCTTAACAGGTTCTCCAAAGTCTTAAATTCCTTAAATTCAGGATCGAGATTAAGCTGAAGCCTAAGCCTCTCGACTGCCGACTTTGGATCCTGTCCAATTCGGGCAAAATATCCAAACAGAGCCTTCTGCCATTGAATTTCCCTCCTCTGTTCCGAAGAGATTAGAGGCTCAAGCAGAATTCTTTCAAACTGTTCTTCCCATACAACACATTCCTGGGCACTGTGATATCTGGTTCTCTGATAAAAACTTCGCATCACGGCACGAGCTGCATCCGTCACAAATTCAGAGGATTCTGACTGTTTGTTCAGATATACCTTAAAATAGTTCAGTGCCCCCTCATTGTCGGAAAGATCAGACAGGGCTTTGGCCAGAAGATAATAGTGAAAAGGTGATTCCTGACGGTCTGCGATCAAGTCCAAAAGAATATTTCTGACCATATCAAACTGACGATGTCCATAATAAGCCAGAGCCGCTGAAAATCTGGTTTCCACATCACGGTTCTGAGGGGGAATTCTGGAAAAAAGCCCAATTGCCCTTTCATACAGACCCTGGGAAGTATACAGATACACCAGACGGGACAGGATTCCCGGGTTTTCATAATTACCCCGGCTCAAAAGCAATAAATAATGGCGCATGGCTTCCCCATACTGATGATCCGTGAAACACAGATGGGCAAACTCCTCACGAAACTTGTCCAGTTCGTCTGCCTCAAACGAACTGTGGTACTCATCTATCAGAATTTTAAGCTCGCCCATTAACTTCGTAAATTCGCGCTGCTCCCGGTAAATGTCAATCAATCTTAGCCTTGCCCTCACAAAATCCGGCTGGGTAGACAACAGCTCCAAAAATTTGGCCTCAGCTCCTGAAAGGTCCTTCTTTTCCTGTAGATGAACCCCCTCCACATACAAAGGGCTTTGCTGCTCAACCATTCTGGTAACAAAATACTTGAGCAGCAAAAAAGCCACAGCGGGACAGATTATAAAAAAAAATATAGATACAAGAATCTGCACAGAACTCCAGAATCAGGCTCTTAGGGACGCGGAGTGAAATCTCAGTGAATTTCCAATTTCATCCCTCCACAATTCCCAATCATGGGGACCATGTCCCACGAAACACTCACAAGGAATTCCAATGGTGTTCAAAAATTGTTGAAAATGTCTGTTTAGAGGAATCAGGGAGGGCTCACCATCTCCACAGTTCAGACGGATTTTCACCCCGGAATCCTTAAGCTCTCGGGCCTTCTCACTGGCCAGATCAAACATATCTTTGGATAAAGGACAGGACAGGGAACTTAATGAGCTGAACGAATAGGGATGCAAAAATCCGATTCTCATGGCCCAGTGCGCCCCAATACTTAACCCTTCCAGTGCTCGTCCTTTAGCGGGATTGACCCGAAAAGCAGACTCAATATGTCCCATCAAATCCTGGGTCATATAACGGTAAAACAGATGTTCCTGATCGGACTCCGTCCAACTCTGATCCTTGTCTGGCATAACAATAATCATTTCCTGCATTTCCCCGCCTGCAATCAAGGAGTCTGCCACCAGATGAATTTCTCCCTTGTTAGTCCAATCCATCTCATAATCCAAAAGACCGCCCATGAGATAAAGCACAGGATATGATTTGTCAGAGAGTCCGTAGGAGGGAGGCAAATACACTACATACTTTTTATAACTCCCAAGACTTTCAGAATAAAAGGAGCGATGATACAGGGAGCCTGAGTTACCCGTCAGATCAAACCAGGAGTTTTCGTGTTTGCCAGGATCCGTTCTAAGATTGACCCGATCATTGATATAGTTTCCATCAACAACAAAACGATACTGAATTTCGCGGTTGCCAAGGGCAGGAGTTCTTATTCCCCAGTAGCCATTTTCCCCAGGCTGCATACCCCAAAGCTGCCAGCCGTTAAAGTCGCCGGCTACAGCAACCTGTCTGGCATTGGGGGCATAACAGGAAAATACTACGGATGTATCCTTAAGAATCTGGGAATGAGACACAATAATCCTCCTCGCATTCGTGATAGGTATAGTCATTTTAGGCTAAGAAGTCCTACCTAGCAATGCCTAAACCGAACTTTAGACAACAGGCTGAATTTTAGGCTTGGGAAGTTGGTGCATACTCCTCATCAGCAACTGATTCAGAGTATCCTTTTCTCTCTCAAACATACCAGTGAATTCTAAAGAATACCTGTAGGTAAGATTTTCATTACCGGCTTCCGTGGATCTGCGAAGGACTCTGGCTAAAACCCCATGAAAATCAAAAAACTCCATGGAAAAAAAGAGTTCCAGGACATCACCTGGTTCCATCAGCTCCATGGAACTGATTTCAATTCCACCTACGCTGATATCTATACTCTCCCCTGAATAAAAAGACTCACTAAACCCGTCTTCGCACAACAGGCGAAACTTCATTTCCATCTGTTTTTTAACACGAATAAAACGCCGTTTCTGCTCCATTTTCTCCCAGAATCGTGGCAGGTTGATCGTAAGTCTTCGATCTTCATGCTGTTGCAGGATTGCAGGAGTAATATCCACCTTGAAGGAAATAACCTTGCCCCTCACAATAGCCTGAAACACTGCAAAGCGAACCCCTGGAAAAAAATACCGGCCTTTTAAGGGTGACTCTGGCCATACAAGAACAAGACTGTCACCACTGACTGAAACGACTCGGCTCGTCAAGGTAAGTTTTCCCTGCTCAGGATCAAACACAATCAACTGGACAAACTGATTGCGCACTAAAGAAAAAGGTGATGTGGCTTCACGGGCTTTGAGCATAATTCCTCAAGGGGCAGTTCGAGAAAGCTTCTTTATCTTTTCAAGAGTTTCTTGATTCTGGGGGGAGTTTGGTACTAATTCTATACACTTTTCATAGTGCTTGACTGCTTCGGCATTCTGCTTTAGAGCCGAAAGAGACTCTGCAAGATTATAGTGGGCATTGGGATAACCAGGGTTCACTGATACTGACTTGCGATAATATTCCAGGGCATCTTTATGCTTGGATTGTTTGGCCAGTAAAAATCCGATATTGTTAAACACTACCGGGTCTTGTGGAGTCTGTAGAGAAAGTGACTTCAAAACTTCAATGGCCTTGTCCACCTGATTGGTATGATCATAAAGGGCTGCCAGATTCGTATAGGCATTAAAATATTGGGGATTGCCTTCAATTGCCTTCAGATAATGTTTTGCTGCCTCTTCAGCGTTTTTTTGCATGGCAAACAAAAAACCGAGGTTGTTGTGGGCAGCTGCAAATTTGGGTTCTGCTGTTACAGCCTTCTGATAAAAGGCGATGGCCTTTGCCACATCATTTTGACCACCATAAATCAAACCCAGGTTGTAGTATGCAAATGCGTAATCCTTCTGAATCGTCAAAACCTTCTGCCATGTGGCAATAGACTCTGCCTCTTTGCCTATGGAAAGGTAAATTCTTGCCAGATTTTCATGAGCCTTCAGATTATCTGGTTCAACCTCCAGAGCTTTTTGCCAGTTCTGGATAGCCTCGTCCACCCTTTCCAGGGTAGCCAGAATAAATCCAAGATTAATATATGCGTTGGCATATTTTGGATCTGTGGCAATTGCCTTTTCAATCATGGCCTTAGCCTCATCAAACATACCCTTCTGAGTATAAAGATAACCTAAAGAATCCATGGCTTTGACATTGCCCGGCTCGACCTGCAATACCTTGTCCCAATACTGTTCTGCTAGCTGCGGTTTATCCAGTAAAAAATAGGCCCCACCCAAATCATACAGGGCATCTACAAACGAGGGGGACAGGCTCACCGCCTTCTCCCACTCCTTAGCAGCCAATGCCACTCTACCCCGCTTCATATAGTACTGACCCTCTTTATAGGCTTTGTCAGCCGCGCCGCTTACATTAGCATTCGCAAAACTAAGCGAAGTCAGCAGCAGGGAAGTCATCAAACAATAGACAAAGCACCTCATATCCAACTCCTTATTCTGTCTTCAGGATTTCGTTGGTTAAAAACGCTGTTGAAAAGCGTCCTCCCTGAAACCCACTCGACTCCAACACCTTCTGATGCAGCTTCACAGTACTGGCAATTCCTCGAATCTCAAACTCTGCTAATGCCCTTTTTGCCCTCTTGATACAGGCTTCCCTGTTCTCGGCATGCACGATTAGTTTACCGACCATCGAGTCATAAAAAGGCAGAATGCTATCCCCTGCTGATACAAAAGAGTCAATTCTGACTCCAAGTCCCCCAGGATAAACCAGTCTCTCTATTTTACCTGGAGATGGCAAGAAATCCTGATCAGGATCTTCAGCATTAATACGAAACTCTATAGAATGTCCAGAAAAACGCACGCTTTCCTGAGAAATTGATAACCTGTGCCCTTCTGCCACCCTGATCTGCTCTCTTACCAAATCGAAACCAGTTACCATTTCCGTTACAGGGTGTTCCACCTGAAGACGGGTATTCATTTCCATAAAATAAAAATTTTCATCCTTATCTACCAGAAACTCCACAGTACCCGCATTGTGATATCCGATACTTTTAGCAACCAGAACACCGGCCTCGCAGATCCTCTGCCTGAGCTTCTCGGAAATTCCAGGAGAAGGAGATTCTTCTATCAGTTTCTGGTTTCTTCTTTGTACAGAACAGTTTCTCTCACCCAGATGAATCACATTTCCATGTTTGTCTCCAAGTACCTGAACCTCAATATGTCTGGGTTCCACAATAAACTTTTCCACATACAGGCCACCGTTTCCAAACGCTGACAAAGCCTCCTGGGAAGCAGTCTCGAACAATTCCGTAAATTCAGCCTCTGTCCTGACAAGACGCATTCCCCGGCCACCCCCACCAGCCGTAGCTTTGATCATGACAGGAAAACCGCACTTTCTGGCAACCTCAAGACCATCCTTAGGATTGGCAACAATACCCTCTGAACCCGGAACCGTAGGCACCTTAGCTGCCATCATGGTCTTTCTGGCTTCGCTTTTATCCCCCATTTTGGATATGGCATAGGGATCCGGACCAATAAAGGCAATTTCACAGCTTTGCAGGATCTCTACAAATTCTGCCCGCTCCGATAAAAAACCATATCCCGGATGAATGGCATCGGCACCTGTAATCTCAGCCGAAGCGATTATGTTCTGGACATTAAGATAACTGTCCCGCCCCAAAGCCGGGCCTACACAAACCGATTCATCTGCAAGCCTTACATGCAGACTGTCTTTGTCAGCCGTACTGTATACGGCCACAGTCTGAATCCCCATCTCCTTGCAGGTTCTTATGATACGGACAGCAATTTCTCCGCGATTGGCAATCAATATTTTTTTAAAGCTGCGAACTTCGCTCATGCCTGTCCTTCCAGTTCCAAAAGCAAGTCTCCGTACTCCACCGCATCGCCTGAACTGATAAGAATTTTCTGCACAACCCCTGCCTTACCAGCCTTAATCTCATGCATGATATTCATAGCTCTTATCTGTCCTATTATGAAGTTCTCTTCCAATGTATCTCCAACTTTTACCCGAGGATAAAACAAACCTACACGAGTTGCCTTGATCAACTTCCTTTCATCGACTGAATCCAGGGCTGAAGGGGCGGGTTCTGATGAAGGCCTGATGGGATCTGCGATTTGAGATAGAGAACCAGGAGCCTTTCGTAAATATACCTCAGCCCCATCTGTGCCTACGGTAACAGTATCGTAACGAGACTGACTAAACTCTTTTAAAAATGCTTCCATATCCATAGAACTACTCCTTCAGCGAATGCAAGGACTCCTCGGACTCTCTTAAAAAAGCCTCAGCCATCCTTTCCCGAGTACGAATTGGATCTTCAACAATGATTCTGGACCCGTTTAAAACATCCATAAATCCAAGCTCTCTTTGATACCGGGGAACCACATGTAAATGAACATGATCAATACTTGCTCCACTACAATGCCCCAGATTGTAGCCTAGATTGAACCCTTTAGGATTATACATCTGCCTCAAAACCGCAAACGCCATTCTTTGAATAGCAAAACTGCTAAGGATTTCAGCTTCTGTAAAATCTTCTATGGTACATGTATGCCGAACCGGAACAATCATAAGGTGTCCTGGATTGTATGGATACAGATTTAATGTCACAAAAAACAGTTCTGATTGCCACACTATAAGATTTTCCACTCCAGGTTCGTTTCTGTATGCAGAGCACAGAATACAATCCACCCTTGGTCTGTGTCCCTGAACATAGGACAGCTTTTCCGGGCAAAACAAATTCTGTCTTGAACTCATACCTGACTCCCTTCCAGGTCTTTTAACAGCTTCAGCACCCGAACCTGCTCGGAAGAATCCTTTTCCAGGCAGGACTGCAAACGCAATAGAGTCTGACGGGCTTTTGCATTTTCTCCTTCCAAAATCAGGATATCAACATAACAGAATGCGGATTGGTAATAAAAGGGGTTCAAATCCCAGGCCTCCTGATAGTGCTCCCGAGCCTTCTGCAACTCACCAAGCTTTTCATAACACAATCCACAATAATAGTGCCCGTCAGCATAGGAAGGCGCAATTTCAATTCCCTTTTTCAACTCCTCAAGAGCTTCAGAATACTGCCCCTTTTCATAAAGTTCCTTACCAAGGTCAATATGAAAAGAACCAAAATCAGGTCTTGGTTTCAAAACTCTTAAAAGCTCTGCTGATGCCTCTTCCATATAACCCGCATCACAAAAACTCATGATGTTATTCATCACCTGTTCCCTGACTTCCGTTTGATTAACAGCAGCCAAAAGACTCTTGACACTCAAGGAAAATTCCTCATTTTCGAATTCAAGTCTGCCCTTCTCGTAAAGAGCCTTATGAAAGTGAGGGTTTATATTCACAGCCTGTGAGAAAGCTTCCAGGGCATCTGCCTGTTTTCCCATGCGCAGATAGATCATCCCGATACGATACAATACATCTGGAAAAGGTGGTTTTTTTAATAAATCCTCAAGTGCGTCCCCAAAATCAATTTCAACCTGTTCCATCTGTTCGGCAATAGCCTGTAACTGCTTCTTGACCCTAACATCCTCAGGATGGATTTTTAATGCCTGAGTCAACCATTCCCGAGCCTCTTCCCACTCCCTTAGCTGAATACAGATAAGTCCGAGGTGGGCCAGCACAGAAAATGAATCGGCTTTCAGCTGATGGGCCCGCTTCAGACTAAGCCTGGCCTCTTCAAAATTTTCTGATAAAAAATGCACTCTTCCCAGAAGATAGTGAGAACGGTAAGCATAAGGCTTAAGACTGACAAGATTTCTGGCCACAGCCTCGGCTCTTACAATGTTTCCTATACGGATATTCTGCCGGATAAAATAAGCCAGTACCTTTTCGTCTCTGGGTCGGCCAGACAAAAGCACCTCAAGAGCATACTCTGCATCCTCTTTTTTGGATTCAGATATAGCTAAATCGACAATCTTCTGGGTTTCCTCAATTTGATCCAGAACCTGCACTTCACTGCCGTCCACACCACGAAGGATTTCTTCAATCCCATCAAGCTGAAATGCCGACCTGAGCTGCTGTCGTTCACAGACATTGATGTACATTTCCAGATTGGGCCAGTCTGCTTTTAAACTTCTAAGCACTTCCCAGTGTTTTAGAGCCTCCCGAAACAGACCCTGCCGATAGAGCTTTAACCCCTGATTAAAAAATTCACTTGCCGAGAGCAATTCCTGCTTCATAATCTAGGTCTTTCTAGGTTTGGGCCTGGCCGCAGGGAAAAGCACATTATTAAGTATCAGGCGATATCCTGGGGAGTTTTTATGCAGCCTGAGATCCGTGGGCGGGTCTTCCACTGCATGCGAAAAATCCTCTGGATCATGGCCCCCATAGAATGTAAATGTGCCCTGACCTACCTTGCCGTGCAAATACTTATAGACATTCCCATCAACAACTTTTCCAAGCCGGATCACTGATGGTTTAAGAAGATTTCCATCAAAGGCTGTAGTTTGCCCAAGAAATCCCCTGACCCGATTCACATGGTTCTGAGTCAGCATGGTGGGAATAGGATCAAACTTTGCAGAAAACTCAAACAGGGTGAAGTCTTCTCTTTCTGGGGTCATGCGATGTTCGTATCGGGAAACATCAATATTGGAAAACTCATAAATCATAGGGTCAGTAATGACTTCAAAATTGTGGAAGGCAAATGTCTTTTCAAAATCAAGATAGTTTTCAAAAGCAGGAGTGATCGGTGTTCCATCAATGCGGGCATCCACTACATCTACCGAGGAAGCCGCCAGAGCTAAATCAAGACTGTCGGTAGCCGAGCACATCGCAAAAAGATATCCACCACGAAAGACATAATCCCTAAGATTTAATGAGACCTGTGCAAACCAGGCTGAAACTGAGGGAAAACCAGCTTCAGTGGCCATTTCACGAAACTGCTGAACCTTTTTCACATACCAGGGAGCATCCTTGAAGGTGCGATAGAATTTCCCATACTGTCCGGAAAAATCTTCATGATGAAGATGAAGCCAGTCATAGTCAAAATGTTTTCCGGCCAATACTTCGGAATTCCATATCTTGGCGTAAGGCACCTTGGCATATTCCATAACCAGAGTAACCGCATCATCCCAGGGGTCTGAGGATGGAGTGGTATACACGGCAATTTTTGGTGCTCTCTCCAAAGGCATTACCGCCGAATTTTCATTCTCAATCTGTTTGAAGATATTGCCACGGGCCGAATCCGAGACCAGTTCGATACGAACCCCGTACAGGGCTGCCTGAATCTCGATCAAATCGGAGCGGGCCATTAAAAAACTACCGCCCTGATAGTTTAGAAGCCAATCCACCCTAAGGGAATGTTCCAAAGCAAAATACACCAGGCCATAGGCCCGTAGATGATCGGTCTGTCTCTGGTTCATTGGCACAAAAATCCAGTCCGAGGCCCAAGGGCTTACGATGCAGGACAAAAATATAATAACGGTACAGACTATAACTCTCATTTGACTACCATATCATATTCTACCACGCACTCGGAGTCCTCTTTCATAAAGACAGCGGGCAGAATCTCAGCCGCAAGGCTGACTGCAATCGCTTGTGGATGTTTGCTACCAATCTGCCTGCCTGCAGGGCACTGTAATCTTTGTAATTCACTTGCGGAGAAACCACGCTGATTCAGTCTGTTTTCAAAGGTCTTTCTTTTGGTCTTAGAACCAATCAATCCCAGATAACTCAAATCTGTGCGTTTAAGAAACAGCTCACATAAATCAAAATCGAGGGAATGGGAATGTGTCATGATCATCACGGCAGCCCCCTGGTTCACAAAGGCACCTTCACCAAGAGGATCTTCAGAAACCAGAATACGAATCCATGAAGAGACTTCCTTTAAAAATTCATTCTTGCGGGAATCAATCCAGTCAATAGGAATTTCAAGCGGTTCCAGAATACGAACCAATGCCCGACCAATATGTCCTGCTCCAAAAATTACAACCGGGGCCACATTGGGAAGCCAGCTTTCCAGAAGCACTTCCACGACTCCACCGCAGCACTGCCCCAGACTAGCCCCAAGCTGAAAGGACACTATAATACTTCCATGCTGCCTTTTTTCAATACGCTGACGGCTCTGAAGAATCACCTGATACTCCAGATGGCCTCCCCCTATTGTTGCATAAACTTCTGAGCCCGTAACCACCATTCTTGTGCCAGCACCCCTTGGTGCAGAACCTGTCACCTTAAGCACTGTAACCAGAACAAATGGGGTTTTGGAAGCCTTCAGGCCCGCTATATTATCGATCCAGTGCATAGGCTTATGATAAGGAACCAATGGCTTTTAGGACGGCTTCTGGTGTCGCCGGGGCATTTAGATTGGGATTTTCTCCAGGAGCACAAAAGCTGGAAACCGCATCCTTGATGGCTAGCCAGACTGCATTAGCAAGCATCAGGGGAGGTTCTCCCACAGCTTTACTACGATAAACCGTATCTTCCTGGTTGGGAGAATCCTTCAAAATTTCAACCCTCAGATCCAGAGGAATATCCCGGCAGGTAGGAATCTTGTAAGTCGAAGGCGCATGAGTTTTTAAGTGCCCCTTGGAGTCCCAATACAATTCTTCCATGGTCAACCAGCCAGCACCCTGTACAAAAGCCCCTTCAATCTGACCAATGTCAATAGCCTCATTGATGGATGTTCCTACATCATGAAGAATATCAGATCGCAAAATCCTGTACTCTCCTGTCAGTCCATCAACCAAAACCTCACTGACACAGGCCCCATAAGCAAAATACAGAAATGGTCTGCCTTTAGCTTTGCCACGGTCATAAAAAATTTTGGGGGTTTTATAAAATCCGGTTGTAGATAACGATACCCTGGCATGATGTGCCATGTTGACTAATTCGGAAAAACCTATTCTTCTTTCCCCGACCGTCACTCGGTTATTGTGAAAAATAACTTCCTCTGGCTTCACTTTAAATTCGGACACTGCAAAGTCTATCAGTCTCTGTTTTAAGATTCTGGCAGCAATCTGGGCAGCCTTGCCATTCATGTCTGTACCGGAGGAGGCTGCCGTGGCGGAGGTGTTGGGAACTTTTGCCGTATCGGTTGCTGAAACCCGGATTCGGGAAAGATCGATTTGAAATTCCTCAGCCACAATCTGAGCCACCTTGGTAAAAAGCCCCTGACCCATTTCTGTGCCACCGTGATTCAGATAAACTGAGCCATCTGCATAAATATGCATCAGAGCCCCTGCCTGATTCAAAAAGGAGGTAGTAAAAGAAATTCCGAATTTCACAGGAGAGAAGGCCAATCCTTTTTTTATAAATCTGCTACTCGCGTTAAATTCTTCAACTTCCTTGCGGCGCAGAAAGTACTGGGAACTGTTTAAAAGCTGTTCCGTAATTTCTGGAATAATATTATCCTCAACAGTTTGATGATACGGTGTCAGGTTTTTATCTGCCGTCCCATAATAATTGCGTATACGCACCTGAACCGGATCCATCTTCAGGTACCTGGCCACATGATCCATCACATTCTCAATACCTAACATTCCCTGAGGGCCTCCAAAACCACGGAATGCCGTATTGGAAACCGTGTTTGTCTTGCAGGGGATTCCATGCAAGGTGGCATTTGGTAAAAAATAGCAGTTATCAGAATGAAACAGTGCCCTGTCAAGAATTGATGTTGAAAGGTCTGCAACCTGCCCACATCCGGCAGCCAGAACCATTTCCAAAGCTCCAATACGGCCTTCATTGTCAAAACCAACCTTGTATCGGGTCAGAAAATGATGCCTCTTACCAGTCATTATCATATCATCATCACGATTCAGCCTTAGTTTTACCGGCTTTTGGGATTTGACCGACAACAATGCTGCTATACAAGCTAAAATGGCTGGCTGAGTCTCCTTGCCTCCAAATCCACCTCCCATGCGACGAACTTCTACTCTGACCTGGTTTCTTGGGATACCTAGAAACTGGGCCACCATTTTCTGCACTTCAGAAGGGTGCTGAGTTGACGAATAGACAAGCATCTCTTGTCCCTCACCTAAAACAGCACTTGCCACCTGTCCTTCCAGATAAAAATGATCCTGGCCCCCAATATGAAACTCCCCGGAAACCACATGTTCACATTGTTTTAAAGCACTCTGGGAGTCGCCTACCTTCAGAGTATGTTCTGCTGCAACTTTTAACCCCTGGGCCAAAGAGTCTTCAATGGAAATAGCAGCTGGCAATACCTCATACTCCACCTCAATTGCGGCCACAGCCCGTTTGGCTTCGGACTCACTTTTGGCTGCAACGGCTACTATGGGTTCACCAGCGTATTGCACCACACCGGATGCAAGGGCAGTTTCTCCTGGAAAAATTGGGCCAACCTCATTAACCCCAGGAATATCATCAGCGGTGATAATTGCCTCAACCCCTGGACACTTCCAGGCTTTGGATAAATCAATTTTAACAATTCTGGCATGGGCATGAGGGCTTAACAACAAAGCTGCATGCAGTTGATGATAACTTTCTGCAATATCATCTGTGTACACGGCCTGACCGGTGACATGCCGGATCGCACTATCGTGAACCACGGATTCTGAAACACCACCAGAGATCTTTTTATGCATGATGTAAAACTCCCACTCTGGACTCTGAAGAACTGGTCTCCAGAAAAAATTTATGCAACAGATTGGCAGAGACGACTTTGCGATATTGGGCCGACCCTCTGAAATCACTTAAAGGAGTAAACTCCTCCCGCAAAAGCTCCATCGCCAGCTCCACAGTTTTTTCACTCCATTCCACACCACGCAAGAACTTCTCCGTTTGCAGGGCCCGTTTAGGAGTAGCTGCCATACCTCCAAAGGCAATACGAATTTCTTCAACCCTTCCCTTAACCTTGCGCAGGTAAAACGCACCGCAAAGAGTAGAGATATCCTGATCAAAGCGTTTGGATATTTTGTATACCCGAAAAAAGCTGTCCGTTTCTTGAACCTGACGAGGAATATGAATCCTGGTCAAAATCTCGTCTGGCTGCAGTGCTGTTTTACGGTAATCCAGAAAAAAGTCCTGTAGAGGGAGTTTTCTTTCTCCCCGCATGGACAAAATGCTAACTTCTGCACCCAGTGCTATGAGGGCTGGGGCCGAGTCCCCGATTGGAGAAGCATTGGCCAGATTCCCTCCAATAGTGCCAAGATTACGGATCTGTACTGAGCCAAGCCGAAGAAGCACCTCATAAAAGCCAAAAAACTCCTGCTTCAAAACAGACTCTGCTTCCGCATAAGTAACTCCTGCTCCTAATATCACCTCAGAGTCCAAAACACTAAGAGTATGGAGCTCCGACACCTTTTCCAGTGAAATCAGTACGGGAAGCCGACGATTCAACTTGGTGACCAGCAACCCCAAATCTGTGCCACCTGCTAAAAGATGGGCCTCGGGAAACCTGTTTTTGAGTTCGAGTAACTCTTCCAGTTTGGTCGGAGCAAAAAATTGCTGGTCGGAGTGTTCCAGATGCAGAGATTCTTCAGCCTGAATTTCCTTAAGCTTCTGTACAATCCTATGTTCATGCCTGTCATCAAATCTGCCACAACCGGGCTCAGAAAACATCTGTTTCCCCGCATCAAGAATTGGCCTGTATCCCGTGCAGCGACAGAGATTTCCAACCAATGCGTTTTCCAGAGAAGTTCTATCCGCCTCCGTATTCTGTTTATAATAAGCAAACATGGACATGACAAAACCAGGGGTGCAGTAACCACACTGTGAGCCATGACATTCCACCATGGATTTCTGTACAGGATGTAGTTGCCCTTCATTTGAAGCCAGACCTTCTACAGTTATGAGCTGTTTTCCATCCAGCATGGGAACAAAATAAATACAGGCATTGATTGCCCTGTAAACCATTTTGCCCTGCCTCAATTCTCCAAGAACCACGGTACAGGCTCCGCAATCGCCTTCCGCACAACCCTCCTTGGTTCCACAATATTTCTCAACGGACCGAAGATATTGTAAAACAGTAAGATTTGTATCTATCGATCGTAACTCTCTTGGTTCGTCATTTACCAAGAATCTGATGGTGTTGCGCATGTGATACCTTTAAATAGGGTAACGATTGGTTAATTTCTCAACGAGAATCTTGAGTATACAGCAAGGCTTTCTGTATACTCAAACGGATCTAGATTGAATTTTGCCAATGAGAACTGTGGCCATCCGTATCCCTGACGGTGGCAGGAGAACTTTATGAGACGCATACTTGCGCTTGCTATAATTTTAGGACTTGTGTTTACAGCCTCTTTCTGGGCTGCCGAAGAAAAAGGTGTAATCACCTATTCTGAGGGCAGAGCCTTTGTTGTTCGAGGCGTAAGGACCATACCAGCAAAAGTTGGCACAATTCTCATGGCTGGCGATGTTGTGGCTGTGGAAGAGGGCTCTGCTGTCTCCATTGATCTCACAAATACAGGTCTTTTAAAAATTTCAGAAAAAACCAAGTTTGAGATCCCACAGACTCAGGCTACCGAGGAAAGAACCTCAAGTATTTCATTGTTTTTCGGGGGAATCTGGACGGAAGCCAAAAAACTGATTCAGGGAGAATCCTTTGAGATAAAGACACCTACTGCAACCGCAGGTGTGAGGGGAACAGTATTTGGAACCAATTTTGATGAGGCCACTGGCTCCATGTCAGCCGTTGTGGAATCAGGGCATGTAGTTGCATCGGACAGTAGTGGCAACACGGTAGATCTGTTTCAGGGCATGGTCGGGGTAGCCTCCCCTAGTGGAATGGATGCCAGAGTGGATCCGGTAGCAGTGGCCAAGGCTTCCATCAGTGCAGCCCAGGTTCTGGACTCCAACACACCAGAGGCCAAGAAAAAAGCCGAAGAACAGTTAAAGGCTAAAGCCCAGGAATTAAAAGAAGCTGCAGCCAAGCAGGAAGCTGAGGCTAAAGCCCGAAGTGAAGCCGCTAAAGCGAAAGCTGCGGCTGAAGCTGATAAGAAAAAAGCTGAGGCTGAGGCATCCAAGAAAAAGGCTGAGGCTGCCAAAGCCGAGGCTGAGGCCGCCAAGAAAAAAGCTGAGGCGGCCAAAACTGCTGGTGATAAGGCTAAAGCTGAAGCCGAGGCCAGGACAAAGGCCCAGGCTGCTGCCCGTGCCGAAGCAGAGTCCAAGGCCAAGGAAAGAGAAGCTCAGGCTGCTAGTGCAGAGAAGGCCAAGGTAGAGGCCAAAGCCGAAGCTGATGTCAAAGCAGCTCAGGAAACCTCTAAAGCTGCGGAAGCTGTAGCTGAAACTGCTACCAAAGCCGCTGAAAGTGTACAGCAAAAAACCCTGTCTGATGCCCCTCCTGTTGCCGCACCAGCCAAACCTGAGGCTGCCAAGCCGCAGGAAGCGGCCCCAGAGCAGACCCCAGCCCAGGAGTCTGTGAAAAAGGATGTGACCGAGGAACTCAGAAAAATCGAGCAGGAAATCCAACAGCAGGTTGAGCAAAAAGCCAAGGAAGAAGAGGCAAAAAAGGCAACTGAGGAGGCTCAAAAGCCACCGGCTGAAGTAAACAAGGCCCAGATTGAACAGGTGCTGAATCAGATGCAGACCAGAAAGGATCGTCTACAAACTCTTTTGAATGAAATCCAGGCACTGATGAACAACACCACCTTGACTGTCAGTCAGAGATATGAACAGATTCAGTCCAAAAAGCAGGAAGCACAACAATTGCAGAGTCAGCTCGCAACTATCTTTGTGCAGGAGATTCAGAATCTTCAGACTCTAGGAGCAGAACCAAGCACTATTAGTAATGCACAGGCATTTTCCCCTGATGCGCTAGCATCTCTGATTGAAACGATCAATTCATTAGTTTTGACTGTTCCGGTGGATATCGTATTTGACACATCCAAAGTACCTGGACTGGTGAATGGCAAAATCCGGTTACCTGTACAGGCTAAAGGGATGATGATGGAGATCTATGTAGACCCAAGGGATGCTAAAAACCATCAGAAGGTTCGTGAAATTATTGAGCAGGAACTTCGGGTTCAAGCCTATCAACAGGAGCAGGCTGAGCAGGAAAGATTACGGTTGGAGCAATTGCGCAGACTTCAGGAAGCCGAGGTCAGAAAACAAAGAGAAGGCAGCCTCAATCCTGCAACTGGTACCAAAGACGGTTCTGGGGTATTTCTACCAATCCAGATTCGCTGATTAATCATCTCCTAGAGATTTGGCAATCGTCTGACCGATCCGGGCTCTTGTTTCAGAACTGAGCCCTGGATCCTTCAACAGGGAGATCAGGATGTGCCCAAATTTTGAAGCAATGGAATCACCCATACGGGATGCCTGATTTTTTTGGGTTGGATCACAATCCCTTAACCAGCGAACAGCCTCGCTTTCTACCATGGAAGTCCTCAAGTCGGCAATTTGCTTGATGATTTCGGAAACCTCCTGAATTTCTAACCAGGCATTTAA
The DNA here is from genome assembly GCA_019454875.1 of Candidatus Cloacimonadota bacterium. Classification (GTDB taxonomy): domain Bacteria; phylum Muiribacteriota; class UBA6191; order UBA6191; family UBA6191; genus UBA6191. The sequence continues at coordinate 138,835 of JACFNL010000001.1, forward strand.
TTCATTGTGGACACTATCAATGATAACTTGGATTTCAGCCTTCTGTGACTCTCGGGCCGCCAGATTCTGATCTACTACCTGCCGCAAATCCTGTATGTTGTAAACAAAGGCACTAGGCAGGTCATTGATACTGGCATCTATGCTCAAAGGCAGGCTGATGTCTATCAAAAACAGAGTACGATATCGTCTGCGGGGCATAATCCGCTCTATCATTTCCCTAAGGATCAATGGCTCTGAAACACTAACCGCACACAGGACAAGATCCACTTCTTCCAGTTTCTTTTCCAAATCCTGTAGCCGCACAGGCTCACAGGCTAGATTCTGACTGACTTGCAGGGCATTTTCAAAGGTTCGATTCATCAGATATGGTTTGGGAAACCCACTGGCAATTAAATGTCTCAATGCCAGAACCCCCATTTCTCCTGCACCAATCACCAATGATTTGGTATTACCAAAGTCAGCAAACACCCTCCGTGATAGTTCTACGGCTGCCTGAGACACTGATACCGCTCCACGGCTGATACTGGTTTCGGTTCTTACCCTTTTTCCCAAGGCAACCGCAGTTTCAAAGAGACGGTTCAGATACTTTTTGGTATGGCCTAGTTTTAAGGCATCCAGATAGGCTCCCCGAATCTGGGCCAGAATCTGGGACTCGCCTACCACTATGGAATCCAGGGAGCTTATCACCCTGAACAAATGCTGGATACAGGCATCCCTGTCATACACATAAAATGCTTCACTGACTTCTTTGGACGAGTTTAACATCCGATTCAGGCTTAACAGAAAATCTGGTCGGCCTTCACCCCATAATGCCATGTAAAACTCAATCCTGTTGCAGGTTGCCACCAGCACACATTCATGGCCCTGATGCAACACCATGTCCCTGAATGCCAAAAGTTCGGCTTTAGCCCCGGATACCTGATTTAAGGTACCCATGTCCGCCGTTTGATGGGATATTCCTAATACCAGATATTCAGCCTTCATGAGAATTGATGTAGTCCAATCATAATAAAAAGGGCAAAGATCTGGACCAGATAACACCACACTGCTACCCAGGCCAGTTTTGAACCCAGATAACCTACAGAATAACGAATGCGAAAATACAGGGCATAAACAAGCCAGGCCGCAAATATAATCCACTCCCGACTTCCCATGGCAAAAAATGCCAGCTGCCCATCATGTATACGAAATCCCCCCGACAAAATAGCTACGGTCAGGCTTAAAAAACCAAAAAGAGTGGCTAAAAATCCCACCTCATCCAAAGTGCTTAATGGGGGAAGCCGTTTCGTCCAGAAACCAAAAGTCTTATTCTTCAACTGAGAATGCTGAATCAGATAGAGAATGGCTGCAATAAATGAAATTGTCAGAGAGGAAAGAGCCAGAACGGAAGAGACAAAATGCAAAAGATGAACTGAGAATGCTACTGGGATTGTAGTCCCAACCAGCTGGGGCTTGTAAAAGAAACACAAAATCAGGGTAGGGCTCACAAAAAATACATGAGAATAAGACAGGCGATATCTAAGACTCATGATTAGATACATTCCCGCCCCTGTAAGGGTGACCAGGGTCAGCATAACCAAACGAAGTAAAATCACCTCATTGTTCACAAGGTTGTTGAGAAAGGTCAGAGAATGTACGATGAGACCAATAGTCAAAAATAGAAAACCCAGTCTTTCCAGGCGATGATTCATCTTCACAAAGGCAATGGTAAAAAGTGCCAGAGAAATCAGATACAATATCATTTCAATGCTCAGTTTCATGTAAGCAGTCTAGCGGATCCCGGCGAGCTTTTAAATCACTGAATTTATGGAGACATCATGACTAAAACAATGTATCAGCATATGGAACAGATAATGATTCCAGATATTGAGGCAGATTCTTCAATTGTTCAGAATCAACTCTATTTTCTGGTTCAGATTCTTCCTGTCCTGGAAGCCCTGCGTAATAATGACCCGGACCAATATGAAATCTTTGTGGACGAGTTTCAAAAAAAATTCAATACACGACACAAGCCAAACTTCTCAGATGTACTGGAATACTCACTGGTATTTTTGAAAAATTCCTATGGTATGTCATTTCAGATGGAACAAAGTTCCACTTCCTACCATATCGAATCCATAGATTGTCCCCTAGTGGCCAGACAGCTACAAAATCCCCACCTTACGGAACTGGAAAGAAAAACCCTGTGTTTCCACTGTCATGAGTTTCACCTTAGAAAATTTTTCCGGCTGTTTCGCCTGGACTCGAGTCTGCAACTGTATCCCAATGGATGCAGCGTTTATGTAGAAAAACCTAAAGAGGAAAAAATCAATCCACTCTATTATTGAAATGGAGCTTCTCTGACATATACAGGCAATTCATGTTTTTCAGAAATTTCCGCAGCACTCACAGATGCTTCCGATTTACTCCCATAATTTCATAGAAGAACGCGAAACTGAGCCTGTGAACCAATACGGATTTCTTCCACATCAGCCAAAAACCCCTTGGAAATCAAAGAATCCCGTAATGTAACGGCATTCTGCCTGCTTAGAAACGACCCAACCTGAATCGTGAAGGGTCTTTGTTTTGCAATACGGCGAAAGTCAGAAACGGCAACCTCCGGCTCCACAGGGGCAATGGGAGTGGCCCTGCCTAACATTCTTCTTGACTGCAACTGTAAGGAAGAAACCTCCTGAGCCGACAAAATCCTCAGCTTAAGATTGTTATTCAGACCTTCCAGCCTCTCCTTGACTAAACGAATCTCTGAATCAGAAGCAGGCATACCAAACATCACCTGATACCCACCCTCAGCAGGCAGAAATTCAAACTCCGGTTCAATATTTCCATACTTTAGTTCTTTAAGTAGAGAAAACGCAGCCCTCATGGACGGAAACCTTTGCTCAATCTGAATCCATTTCACCAGAATTTGAGGAACTTCTACATTTTTGATAACCGGTCTGATCTCCGGTGCTACTGCAAGTGGCTGAGACACAACCACAGATTTGGGTGTAACCTGAGCCGTAGACTGCAAGGGATTCACAAACTCGGTCTGAACCTTCGTGGATGAAGCCAGTTCACGGAAAAAGTCATCCACACCGTCCTGGCTGGAAACTGGTTTCACTTCCACCTTGACTGGTTCAACCGGACTTTGGGGAACATCAACCTGAACTACTGGGGTCACTGGAGCAAGAACAGGTCTTGATTCCACTATAAATGGCTGATCCATTTCCTCAGGAACAGAATCCTCAATTGATTGAGTGACTACAACACCGGGAGATTTTCGTAAAAAACTCTCAAAAGTGAACACAATCACATAGAACAAAAGACTGGCAATAATTAGCCAAGCTATCAAGGAAATCATTTTGTCCTGTTTCGGGGACTGAAAACTATCGATTGGTTCTTCCATATTCACAGGACAAGATAACAAACATCTGCAAACTTTGCCAAAAAATCAAGTGCCTGATTGAATAAAGTCTGGAACATCTGTTACAGCTGGCTGTTGAAGCATTTCCACAATTCTGGTTCTAGTGTCGGGAGGAAGTTCCTCAAGAATAGCACCCAGACTCTTGGGCTTTAGTCTCTTTAATACATCTTTTGATAATTCTACACTCAAATCTCTAAGAATATCAGCCGCTGCCTTTGGCTCCATTTTGGAATACATTGCTGCAAGATTATCTAAGCGAGATTGAAACTCGGCATCCTCCCGACTTTTTCTTTCGGCCTCATATTTAGCCACTTTGTCGGCATAGTCCGTTTTTTCCCTGGAAAAAGACAGCTTCTCTTCTTCAAGAACACGAAACAGGGATTCTAGCTTCTGCTTCTCATCCAGAAGTTTCATGGACTCTACCTTCATTTTTTTCAAAAGCTCCTCTACATATTTTTCTTTATCTTCCAAAAGGATCATTCTCTGATCTTTAGGGGCTTTGGAGCTGATCTCGGCCGCTGCAATATACTGGGCAACCACAGGTCGATTAGCAATCGCCTTGGGAATATACTGTCTCAGATTCATAAAACCCGTATAATCCAGAAACCCTGTAATGATTAGAGACAAAGCCACTATAAAACCAACCAGAAATAAAACCAGGGCCTTTTCCAATATTCGTGTCATGGCTGCTCCATTTTTTCTTTACGAGATGGGTTTGCACGAATCACATTCAAGTCATCAAGAAACTTCTGTTCGTGCTGCAATCTCTCTTTATCATACTCACCCTGAGCCGTTTCCAGAAGCTTCAGGTAGGTTTTGTGTTCTTTTCTGGCTGTCTGGTACAAACCCCGACGGCGTTTTAACTCTTTGTAAATATCCTGAAGCTTCAATTCCTGAGTAGTAATTTTAAAGTCAATTCCAATCTCAAAATTCCGACTCAAATCCATCATCACAAAATTCATCTGCCGCGTGAAATCCATTCTCCTTAAAAGAATCCTGTGTTTTTCATCCTGCAAATCTTTTAACACCTTCTGAGCCTTATGTAAGGCCTGCTCCTGCTCATAAACAAGCTTTTCAGCTTCCTTCAGTTTATGCTCCTTCAGATTAAGAACTGACTGTAATCGAAATGAAAACTTCTGCATGTCTACTGGACTATCCTGGCCATGCGAGTCAATACTTCTTCCAATGGAACTTTTTCTTCAGTACTCTGTCTTAAAAATGCCTGAATCATTTCATGCTTACTAATGGCTCTGTCAATCCTTGGATTTGAGCCACTCTGATAAGCCCCGATATCTATCAGATCTTTGGCCTGCCTGTAGACAGACAAAATCTCTCTTAAAGCCACCTGATGCTTTTTATGGGAATCACTTGCAATCTCATTGATAAGCCTGGAAACTGATGCCAGCACATCAATAGCTGGAAAATGTCCTAACTGGGCCATTTCACGGCTCATGACAATATGGCCGTCCAGAAGTCCCCGCACTGCATCGGCCACAGGTTCGTCCAGATCACCACCCTCAACAAGTACGGTATAAAATCCGGTAATTGTGCCAAGTGGAGCTGGACCTGCCCTCTCAAACAGGCGAGGCAACATGGCAAATACGGAAGGAGTATAACCTCTTGTAGTTGGAGGTTCACCGACAGCCAGACCAATCTCCCTTTGAGCCAGGGCAAATCTGGTCACGGAATCCATCATTAACATGACATCTTTGCCCTGATCACGAAAGTACTCAGCAATAGCCGTGGCAACATAGGCCCCTTTTAATCGAACAACAGCCGGTTCTGAGGATGTAGCCACAACCACAACCGAACGGGCCAGCCCCTCTTCTCCCAAGGCTGTTTCAATAAACTCTCGAACCTCCCGTCCCCTCTCACCGATCAGGGCGATGACATTCACATCTGCCTGTGTGTTTCTGGCAATCATACCCATTAGAGTAGACTTTCCTACACCAGAACCTGCAAACACCCCAATTCTCTGACCTTTACCACAGGATATACAGGAGTCAATAGAACGGATGCCCAAAGGTAGCATTTCCTGAATTCTGGGGCGAGAAATCGGATCCGGTGGCTCACAATCAATTTCCCTGACCTCGGATGAGTCCAAAGGCCCTAATTTATCCAATGGATTGCCCAAAGGATCAATAACTCTGCCAAGCATTCCATTGCCTACCCGTGCCATCAGGCCCCGACCCATGGAAATGACCTTGGCACCAGGAGAAATTCCCTGCATTGAACCATAGGGCATCAACTCCACGACTTCGGATCGAAAGCCAACCACCTCGGCCAGAATATTATCATTGCCACGGGACTGAACCATACAGACTTCGCCTAAAGCCACTTCAGGGCCTATGGCCTCGATTTTAAGGCCAGTGATTCCCTTGACCTTACCGACACCACGAACCACCCGGGCAGCCTCAATGCGTTTAGCCCAGGATTCCCAGGCCAGTTCAATCATGTCTTAGCTCCTGATTTAAAAGTGCCATCTGAGTCTCAATGGTGGCATCCACACTGCCAAGCTCACTTTCGATCAGGCAGCCCCCCGGCTGAATGGAAGCATCCTTAAGAAGTTCTACCTGGGTTGTGGCTGTAAAGTGCTTGCGAAACTCGGCCTCCATGACCATCAATGTGTCATAGTCCTGTTCTGAAACCACAACCTTGAGTTTTTTGGCCCGCGATAATTCCTTAAGACCTTTATCGAGATTGTTTAACACAACTTCTATCAGATTATCTGAGAGGGCACCGACCACCTTTTCGATGAAAGTTTTCACGAATAATAAAATACCCGGCAACTGCTCCTGATAAATCCTGTCGCTCTGAGCTTCAATCCCCGCGAGAACTTCAGCTAGACTGTCTACCATCTTCTGAAAGCGGGCCATTCCTTCCTGGTATCCTGCTTCATAACCGAGTTCGCGACTCTGTGCCTCAGCACTCTCTTTACTGGCCTCAAGAACTTCCGTTTTTGCCTGTAAATCTTCAAGCTTTTTTTGGTACTCCGTCTCTAAAGCCTGCTTTTGCTCAGAAATCTCTCTTTCTTTTTCCTTGATGAAATTACGGGCCTGATTGCGAGCATCATCCAGGATCTTCTGAGACTGCATACGGGCCTCGTCCATGGCCTTGGAAGCCTCAGCTTCAGCCTCGCGGACCTCTGCCTCAACCCGTTCCATTTCCCGCTGCCGCAGCTTCTCAGAAGCCACCCGGATATTCTCTTCAACCTGCCACTCATCCCGAATGGAGCGAATAGCCAATATCAGCTCAGATTCCTGCATACACTCCTGTTTTAATAGTAGTTCTCATCAAACATCAGTGTACGGATAATTTTAACCAGCTGCTCCGGATCTTCGCGAGCCATTTCCATAAGAAATCGTTCTCGCTCATTTTTCTCTCGTTGTTCCATAGTAAGGACATCTTCCTTGTTCTGGCTTTGTTCCTCAATGGCCTCCTGAGCCTTCCGTAGCAATTGCTGTCTGTAAGCCCTTCTTTTACTCAGAATGCGCCGGCCAAGCATAAACATGGTTGCCATCATGGCGCAGAAAACCCCGGTCGCAAACACTGAGGACTGAAATGACCTTATATCGGACTCATTTTTCTGTTCCCGTTCAAAACGCAGCTTATTGAAGGTAAATGCTGTGACCGAAATTTTATCTGCCCGGTTTTTCAGATCAAGCCCCGTTGCGGAAGCCACCAAATCGGAAACCCCCTGGCGGATTTCATCCGACAGAGTCATTTCAGGCAGGGCATCCAGATTGATTACCACCATGACTGACATACGGCGAATCTGGCCAGTGGCTCTCTTTACAGTTCTTTGTTTCTGTTTGTAGGCATAATTGATTCTCTGTTCCCTGGATTTTGAAGCTGACAATGTGTTTTCTGGGGCCTGATAACCAGGAATATTGGTCTGAGTTCCGGGAACCGCTTTGGGATCGGTGGTACGAGACTCGGTTTCCCGAAGCTCCTCACTGATTTTAACCCCCTGCTCCTCTCCATCAACCGGGGGAGCAAGCTCCTTGCTTTCCTCATCTACCGAGTCAAAATCAAGCTCCAGGGTCACTGCAACATTGACATTTTTTTCCCCATAGATCTCAGACAAGGCCGAAACGGCCTTGCGGGTTAATTCTCTTTCTTTTCTGATTGTAAGCTCAGACTGATCAAGCTTTTTATCCTTCTCCTTGACCAGTCCTAAAAGGTCCCCACCTTTATCATCTGTGATAAAAACATTTTCCTTTTTAAGCCCACTGATAGCATTCGTCACCAGATTGAGAATCGTCTGAACCTGAGAGGCAGGAATTGGCTCCAGTGGATTGCTGGGAGTAACCAGAACAGATACTCTTGTTTCTTTCTGGTCCTGAACAAACAGGGAGTCCTTGGCCTTGTCGATATGTACCTGGGCATGGGAAATATTGCGAAAAAGCATGATGGTTTTGGCAATCGATCCTTCACGGGACCGATTGATTCTGACATCAAGCTCCTTCTCAGTCAGTCCAAATGACTGATTTTCATCAAGAATTTCACGATAGGACAAAACGGCATCGGGCAGGGAATTGGCTTCAGCCAGGGCTAAATGAGCAGACTCCCTCATCGAACGGGGAACCAGAACCACATGGCCCCCATCTGAAGAACGGGCAGGAATATTAAGTTCTTTCAGTTTACTTTCAACAGCCAGTGCCTCGCGCCGATCACGGATGTAATCAAACAGCGGGACATAGTCTTCACGAGAGTAAAATGCCGCTAGCATGGCAATGACAATCAGGACTCCAAAAAACGACCCGACCGTTACCAGCCTCTGGGTCCTGGAGAGCTTGTCCCATGTTGCCCTTAAGTTACTTAAAAAATCATTCACACCTGGCCCCTATCCGTGAATTATAGTCTGGTTTGTGAAACTTCTCTGTAAATTTCCAGCACCTTTTTACGCATGGTGTTGGCCGTCTTTAATGCTAATCCTGATTTTTCAGAAGAAATCATAAGATCATGTACATTTTCCAGTTCCCCCATGGCGAACTGCTCTGATAAACGGCGGGTTTCCAGCTGTAAATCATTTACATGACTCATGTTTTCCTTGAGATAATCACCAAATGACTTCTGTAGTGCCCCGGTAGTACTGGCAGGTACAACAACCTGCTTCTGCTCCATGGAGTTGATCATGGTCTCATTCATTTTAAAAAAATCGATTTGCATGATTTAACTCCTAGCCCTGACCAATCTGTAAAGCGGTACTAAAAAACTGCTTGGATGTATTCATGGCAGTCACATTGGCTTCATAAGCCCTGGATGCCGTAATCATGTCCACCATTTCTTTCACGATGTTGACATTTGGCATGTGAACATAACCCTTGTCGTCAGCATGAGGATGCTCCGGGTCATAAACCATTTTTAATTCTGAGGAGTCTTCCATAATTTCGGTTACCCTGACCCCGTTGCCGTTAAACTGCTCTCCGCGCTTAGCTCTTTCGATGGCCTCGGTTTCCTGGTCAAAAATAGCCTGAAATACAGGCATCTGCCTGCGATACGATGTCCCTGACTCTGTTTTTGTGGTATTCACATTGGCAATATTATTGGACACAATGTCCATTCTCAGCCGCTCGGCAGTTAACCCAGAGGCGCTGATATTCATGGAACGAAACATAACAACCCCTCCTTATTCCCTGTCCATCAGTTCACGATAACTTCTGAAGTAACCCCGTAATCTCTGGCTGACCATCTGGTAACGCATTCCGTTCTTGGCCATTTCAGCAGATTCCAGATCCAGATCCACACTGGAGCCATCATTGCGAAATCTTGTCTGCTCCTGCACAATCATTTCAGGAGTGACTTCATCCAGATGTTTTCTGCCAAAATCAATATGCCTTGGGTCATATACCTTGGCACGAAAGGAATCTTTGTTGACAGCTTCCTTCAAAGCCTTGCCGAAGTCAGCCGTGTCCACCCGTTTATATCCGGGGGTGTTCACATTGGCCAGATTGTTTGTCAAAAGGTTATGACGGAAGGCCGCGTCGTCCGCAGTCTTCTGCATTATCTTTAAATAACGATTATTTACAAGTGATTCCAGCACAACTTCCTCCTGTTTGCCGTGATTCCCTAGATAGTTTCGGCAAAAGGCAGCCGGAATATTAACATAATTTGATTGTTTTTGTATATTTTTGTTGTTGTTTGTTTGTTTTTTCCTAATTTTATCCAGGGATTCGCCCCGTGTCTCAAAGTTTAGGGAAATTATATCTGTCGCATTAGTTGGATTAAGAACCCGTAATCAGTATATTAAGACCTGAATGGAAATGAACAAGAAACTCTTGACGGAACGGGATATCGCAAGCAAATTTGTCATTCCCTTCCTGACTCAAGCTGGCTGGGATCTGTCAAATCAGATCCGTGAAGAATACTGCCTGACCAAGGGAAGAATTATTGTTCGGGGAAAGCTTTATTCCAGGGGCAAGAACAAACGGGTAGATATTGTTTTGTTCTATAAGCCTAATCTGCCAATTGCCGTAATTGAAGTCAAGGATAATAAACACAGTCTTGGAAGCGGGATGCAACAGGCCCTTGGTTATGCCGATTTGCTTCAGGTTCCTTTTGTATTCAGTACCAATGGGGACGGCTTTTTGTTTCATAATCGTATTGCAACCAGGGGAGCAAGGGAGACCGAGCTTAAACTGGAGGAATTTCCTTCCCCTGGTGAATTATGGGAATTATGGACCAAATTTCATGATTTTGATGCCCAGCAATCCCGGCTGCTTACTCAGGACTATTACAGTGATGGCAGCGATAAGGTTCCACGGTATTATCAGCTACTGGCGATCAATAAAACCATAGAAGCCATTGCCAGAGGACAGAGTAGAATTCTTCTGGTGATGGCAACCGGTACGGGCAAAACATTCACGGCCTTTCAGATTATCTGGAGGCTTTGGAAGGCCAAGGCCAAAAAACGCATTCTATTTTTGGCAGATCGAAACATTTTAATTGATCAGACCATGACCAATGACTTTAAGCCCTTTGGTTCCGCTATGACCAAAATTCAGAATCGAAAAGCCGATGCTGCCTATGAAATCTACCTCTGCCTCTATCAGGCTGTATCAGGGAATGAAGAAGAAAAAAACATTTACAAGCAGTTTAGTCCCGGTTTTTTTGATTTGATTGTGATTGATGAATGTCATCGGGGTAGTGCCAAAGAAGATTCAGCCTGGAGAGAAATTCTGGAGTATTTTTCAGAAGCCACCCAGATTGGCCTGACGGCTACTCCCAAAGAAACCAAAGATGTTTCCAATATTGATTATTTTGGGGAACCCATCTACACCTACTCCTTAAAACAGGGCATTGATGATGGCTTTTTGGCCCCCTACAAGGTTGTGAGAATTGATCTGGATAAGGATCTTTTGGGCTGGAGACCGGATAAGGGCATGCTTGATAAACACGGTCATGAAATTGAAGACCGGATTTACAATCAGAAGGACTTTGATAAAAATCTGGTGCTTGAAAAAAGAACCGAACTGGTGGCCAAAAAGATTTCGGCCTACCTTAAAGAAACAGGCCGCTTTGATAAAACCATCGTCTTTTGCGACAACATTGATCATGCAGAACGCATGCGCAAGGCTTTGGTTAATGAAAACTCCGATCTAGTCAGGGATAACTTTAAGTACATCATGCGAATTACGGGAGACTCGGAAGAAGGGAAGGCTGAACTGGATAACTTTATATTTCCTGAAAGCAAATACCCAGTTATTGCCACAACTTCAAAACTGATGAGTACCGGGGTCGATGCCCAGACCTGCAAACTGATTGTACTTGATCAAAGAATTCAATCCATGACAGAGTTCAAGCAGATTATTGGGCGGGGTACCAGAATCAATGAAGACTACGGTAAATACTACTTCACCATTCTGGATTTTAAAAAAGCAACGGAGTTGTTTGCTGACCCTGATTTTGATGGGGATCCGGTTCAGATTTACGAACCACAACCCGGAGACTCCCCTGTCCCACCTGAAGATCTCCCTTTGTCTCCTCCAGATGGTGTTACCGGGCTCGGCCCTGAATTGGAACCCCCTGGGACAGCAGGATTCCCTCCCAAAAGGTATGTTGTACAAAATGTGGAAGTGCAGGTACTGGCCGAACGGGTTCAATATTATGATGCCAATGGCAAACTCATCACAGAATCTTTAAAGGACTATACAAAAAAAGCCATTCAACAGCAGTACGCTTCACTTGAGGATTTTTTACGGCGTTTTGGAAGTGCTGAGAAAAAACAGGCCATTGTGGAAGAGCTGGCCTCACAGGGAGTCTTTTTTGAGGCTCTGGCCGAGGATGTAAGTCGTGGTTCAGGCAAAGTTTTTGACCCCTTTGATTTAATCTGTCATATAGCTTGGGACAAGCCCGCACTTACCCGTAAGGAAAGAGCCTTGCAGGTTAAAAAACGCAATTATTTTACTCGTTACGGGGAACTGGCTCAAAAGGTGTTAACGGCACTACTGGAAAAATATGCCGATGAGGGCATGGAACCAATCGAAGAAAGCCGGATTTTGACCATTGACCCGTTTCGGCACTTTGGAACCACTGTTGAAATCATGAAGGCTTTTGGTGGGCCCAGCGAATATAGAAAAGCGATTCAGGAACTGACACATTCTCTTTACGATCTTGCATAAAGGACTTTCATGACACTGGCAACCCTTGTAAAAAGCATTCAGGATATTATGCGTAAAGATGTTGGCGTGGATGGGGATGCCCAAAGAATCAGCCAGATGGTCTGGCTGATTTTCCTGAAAATTTTTGATGATAAGGAAATGGAATGGGAAGCCCTGGATCCCAATTACCGATCTCCGCTACCAGAGCACATGCGCTGGAGTAAATGGGCTAAAAATCCAGAAGGTAAAACCGGTGAGGCACTGATTGATTTTGTAAACAATCAGCTATTTTCTGAACTGAAGAATCTGGCCAGCAAAGCCGGGGTATCACCACAGGGGCGAGTGATTGGTTCTGTATTTGAAGATGCCTATAACTACATGAAGTCAGGCACCCTATTAAGACAGGTCATCAATATCATTCAAAGGGATCTGGATTTTAACTCTACAACCGATCGCCACTTGTTCAACGATATCTATGAAAAAATCCTGGCCGATCTGCAATCGGCTGGCAATGCTGGTGAATACTACACTCCAAGGGCAGTTACCCAGTTTATGGTCGATATGCTAAACCCCGAGCTTCATCAAAAAATCCTGGATCCGGCCTGCGGTACTGGAGGTTTTCTCACCTGCACAATTGAGCATTTGAATCAACAAATCAAAAGTCCAGAAGATCTGAAACAATTACAAAATGCCATTCATGGGGTCGAGAAAAAACCCCTGCCTCACATGCTTGCCATAACCAATATGATTTTACATGGCATAGATACACCTTTAAATATTCGCCATGACAATACCCTAAGCCGTCCACTGAAAGACTATTTATCCAAGGATCGAGTCGATCTAGTGATTACCAATCCGCCCTTTGGAGGCATGGAGGAAGACGGAATCGAGAACAATTTTCCCAAAAAGTACCAGACCAGAGAAACAGCCGATCTATTTATGGCCCTGATTATGCATCTCTTAAAGCCTGAGACAGGCAAAGCTTCTGTAGTTCTGCCCGATGGTTTTTTATTCGGAGAGGGAGTTAAGACTACCTTAAAGCAGGAACTGCTTAGTGATTTTAATCTGCACACCATTATTCGACTTCCCAAGGGAGTATTCAGCCCTTATACCTCAATCTCCACCAATATTCTGTTTTTTGAAAAGGGTGGACCTACTGAGGATGTCTGGTTCTTTGAGCATCCCTATCCTGAAGGATATAAATCCTATTCTCGCTCCAAACCCCTGACCATTGCCGAATTTGATCTGGAAAAAAACTGGTGGGGCGGCCCTGCTAGAAAAGATCGCAAAATAACAGATCATGCCTGGAAGGTTTCCGCCAAAGAAATTGCCTCACGAAACTACAATCTGGACTGTAAAAACCCCTACAGTAAAACGGTTGAGCATCGAGATCCGGCTGAACTCATGGCTGAATACCAGCAAATCAGCCAACAGCTCAAACTCGCCCAGGAAAAGTTAAAATCAGAACTTCTGGCATGTCTGGAGAGTAGAGGATGAATGCGCAACCAGCTTCCCTGATAACTCCACCCGAAGGTTATGAACAGTGGTTTATCGAACTTAAGACCCGTATCCATAATTCTCAACAACGGGCCAGCCTGTCTGTTAACCGTGAACTGATCTCTCTTTACTGGCAAATCGGGCAGGATATTCTTACCCGGCAAGCTGAGCAGGGCTGGGGTGCCAAGGTTATTGACAGATTATCCCACGATCTGAAAACTGCCTTCCCGGAAATGAAGGGTTTTTCTCGCGCCAATCTTATGTATATGCGAGCTTTTGCTGAAGCCTGGCCTGATGGTCAAATTGTCCAACAGCCTGTTGGACAATTACCTTGGGGCCACAATCTGGTTTTACTTTCCAAGCTCAAAACCATAGAAAGTAAACTGGAAGACAAGATATGAAAAAAAAACCAAATGCAGGCAAGGAAATTTCAATGATTCGCTCCTCAGCAGCAGAATACCTGACCTTTATTGCCAGCACTGGAACCGGAGGAGTTGAGGCCATCTATGCAGATGAAAGCATCTGGCTGACTCAAAAGATGATGGCATTGCTCTATGATGTGGATGTCCGCACCATCAATTATCACTTGAAAAAAATTTTTAGCGATGGTGAGTTGCAAGAAGATTCAGTTATCCGAAATTTTCGGATAACTGCTGTTGATGGCAAAAACTATAACACCAAGCACTATAAACTCCCTGCCATCATTGCTGTAGGCTACAAGGTGAATTCTGAACGGGCCGTGCAGTTTCGTAAATGGGCCACAAAAATTATTGAAGAATTCACGATTAAAGCCTATGTCATGGATGATGAGCGTTTAAAACGCGGGGGGACCATCCTTACCGATCAATACTTTGAAGAACAGCTACAGCGGATCCGGGAAATTCGACTCTCGGAGCGCAAATTTTATCAGAAAATCACAGACATTTACTCTACTGCTATCGACTATGATCTAAGTGCGAAAGCTACCAGACGATTCTTCGCCACCGTGCAAAATAAACTGCACTGGGCAATTCACGGACAGACTGCAGCCGAGTTAATCATCAACCGAGCTGATGCTGAAAAACAGAATATGGGCCTGACTTCCTGGAAAGATGCGCCTCATGGAAAAATTCAAAAATTTGATGTAATTGTTGCCAAAAACTACCTAAGTGAAAGCGAGATGGCACAGCTAAGCCGACTCGTTACAGCCTACCTGGATTTAGCCGAGGATTTGGCACTAAGAAAAATACCCATGACCATGCAGGACTGGGAAATCCGCCTGAACCGATTTATTGCGGCTACCGATCGTGAAATTTTGCAAGATGCTGGCAAAGTCACGGCTGAAATTGCCCAGGCCCATGCCGAAAGCGAATTTGAAAAATATCGCATTGTGCAGGATAGACTCTTTGAAAGCGATTTTGATCGAATCCTTCATCAGACTGAAATTCCCACCCAACCAGAAGACCAAGATGAATAACCAAACCGCCCAATTATTAAAAGCCCATTTTGATATTGCCTTCACAGCTCCCCAAGGTATCCAAAAACTTCGGGAACTGATTCTAACCTTAGCCATGCAAGGAAAACTCGTACCCCAAGATCCCAATGATCCGCCAGCCAGAGAACTTCTAAAGGAAATTGAAAACTATGCATTGTCGTTACTAAAAACAAGAAAAGTAAGTTATCGAGAAATTTCACCTAATTCCGAGATTCTGGCAATGCAGTATCCTATTCCTCCAAAATGGGACTGGATGCCTTTCAAGGATGTGGTTTTTTTTCAAGAAGGTCCAGGAATTAGAAATTGGCAGTTTACTACCAGCGGAATAAAACTACTGAATGTTTCAAATATATTAGTAAACAACACTCTCGACATTTCCAATTCTGACAAATATGTATCCAACCTAGAATTTGAAACCAAATATAAACACTTTGAAATCGAGAATGGAGATCTCCTCTTTGCTGGATCTGGGGCTAGTTGGGGAAAAACAGCTTGGTACAAAGACACTGGTCAACGAGTAATGCTTAACACAAGCACTATGAGACTTCGTTTTTTTCACGACAAATTTGCTCCTCGCTACCTATATTATTTTGTAAAAAGTAAATGTTTCAAACAACAACTAGAAATTCAATTAGTTGGACTTCAACCTAACTTTGGCTCAACTCATTTTTGTCGATTGTATATCCCCCTCCCCCCTCTCCCAGAACAACACAGAATTGTCGCAAAAATTGATCAACTAATGGCCTTATGTGATGAGTTGGAAAAATTAAAAAAAGAGCAGGAAGCCAAACGGCTTTCTGTGCACGCTTCGGCTATCAAAGGGCTACTGGAGCAAAATGATAACTCTGCCTGGGATTTTATAAAAAATCACTTTAGCGAACTCTACAGCGTCAAGGAGAACATTGCCGAGTTAAGAAAGGCCATTTTGCAGTTGGCGGTTATGGGAAAACTCGTACCCCAAGATCCGAATGACCCTCCAGCCAGGGAGCTTCTAAAAGACATTGAGGCTGAAAAACAAAACCTCATTCAGAGTGGGAAAATCAAAAAACCCAAACCCCTGCCACCTATCAAACAGGAGGAAATTCCTTATGAATTGCCTAAGGGGTGGGAGTGGGTGAGGTTGGGGGAGATTGGGATCATTAACCCAAGAAATGACCTAGACGATTCCTCCATTACTGGATTCGTCCCTATGCCACTTATACCAAGTGGCTACTCAGAAAAGCACTCATTTGAAGAACGAATATGGGGAGAAATTAAGAAAAGCTACACTCATTTTGCAAATGGCGATATTGGGATGGCCAAAATCACCCCATGTTTTGAAAACGCAAAATCTTGTGTCTTTGCAAACCTACCTAATGGTATTGGAGCTGGAACCACAGAACTGCATATTTTCAGAAACTCTTTTAATGCTGTTTTTCCTAGGTATCTTCTGTACTATCTGAAAAACCCACAATACATTATGGATGCCATACAAAATATGACAGGTTCTGCTGGACAAAAAAGAGTACCCACTCCATATTTTATTGAACGACCTTTTCCCCTCCCCCCTCTCCCAGAACAACACAGAATTGTCGCAAAAATTGATCAACTGATGGCCTTATGTGGTGAGCTGGAGCAGACTATTGAATCAGCCCGTAACAAACAGGAAGATTGTCTAAAATCCATCATGGCACAGGTGTAAAAACTATGAATGAAATTATCAGCGATAAATCAAAATCAGTGCCAGAGTTAAACACCAACTCAACAGATAAGTTAGTGTCCAGTCTAAAAGTATTGCTAGGAGCTGTTCCGGTTGCAGGACCACTCCTTGCTGAGATTGTGACACAGATTATTCCCAATCAGCGAATAGATAGAATGAATCAGTACATGGAACTCTTGTCATTAAGACTAGATCAATTGAACATCTCCCATGAAGTTCTCAAATCGAAAATAGCTGCCATAGATCTGATAGAGGACAGTTTTTATCAGGCTGCCAGAGCATCAACAAAATCAAGACTAAAATACATAGCCAATCTATTAGCCAATGGCCTCAGCAATGAAAGTATTACCTGTGAGGAATCCAGATTTGTTCTGAAAATCCTTGAAGAATTGAGTGACTTAGAACTAATCTGGCTTCGTTTCTATCAAGACGAAGTTATGGACTCAGATCATGAGTTTCGGGAAAAACACAGCAATGTTTTAAAACCAGTGGTTACCCATTTAAGTTCTGCTGAAGAGACTATCGAAAAGGCAGCCATTCAGGAAGGCTATAAGGAAAGACTGGCAAGAATGAATCTAATCCGAATCAGATACAAGGTTGACCAAAAGACAGGTACTACCGTAATCGACCCTTACTCTGGAGCCCCAAAAATTCAAACTCGAAGTTTAAGCCCACTTGGTAGGCTAGTACTTAAAATGATTGAATTCGACCTCGTGGATAGAGAAAACTAGGAATCAACCTTCATGACTCAAAGAAATCTGTTTGAACTCGCCTACAAGACAATAAAGCCCCCGGTTTCCTGCCTGGGCTTAAAACTTGTAGATGGGGCGGAGCTAAATCGATTTTTACAGGTAAGAAACCTACCAGCCCAAGTATTTTACGGGGTCAATAGTGACGAGGCTGTGACTCTTCGATTATTAGGAATTCCAAGAACTGCGGCACCAAAACTAGCTACACACCTTCAAAGAAACCTTAACCAATCTTTACCTGCCATTCACCAACACTTAGCTACTATGCATGAACAAGACTGGAAAACTGTTTTGGGGGATTCTGGAAGTACCTATCATAAAGTCTGGAAGCTTCTGGAATGCTGAAGCCTTACTTCCGGTTATAGCTTTCCTTAGATTTTTTCACGAAGTCGGGATCACCTTCTATTTTTGTCAATAGCGTACTAAGTGCCTTTTCTGAGTAATAGTGACAGGGAGGATTTTTACCTTGATAATGATATTCATTATCGCTATTTTTCCACTTCAATTTTTGAACCATTGCCCTAAAACAATGAGAGTTTACCACCGGTTTATCTGGTTTTTTCTTGTCTCTGGCAGGCAAATGCCCCAGCAATGTATTGATAGCCAGCTTTTCCTTTAGTTGCTCATTCAACTTTTCAATTAACTGAAATTCTCGATAGGGATGGGACTGTGAACGATCCACGGGCTTCTCAATTACTAGCGCCTTTCTGATTCCTTCCTCCCTATCTTCAGCCCTGATGAAAGTAATTTGTCCCGCACTATCTTTTTTCCCGAAACCAAATACAAATCGGAGGGGAATTGCGAAATCTGGATCTTCATAATCCTCAATTTTTTTTGCCAGACCCTCTGCTAAATCCACAATATCCTTGGCTACTGAGCCATACCTGCTATTAAGAAACGGTAATGAGGGGTGTTTAAAATCCCCAACCATTGACATCATTCCGGCATGAGCAGCGTCGATCAGCGGTAACTCGGTAAATTCTTCAAATTCTTTGGTAAAATTCTGAACACCCGCCTGTAACAATCGAGAAACCAAACCCTGAATTTCAGGCATAAGCAGGTGCACTGCTTTGTCTCTCAAATCGATGATTTCCATAAGATTTTCTTTCATCTTGGATTCCTGCTTGAAATAGCGGTTCGCACAATCCCTAAGAGAAATCGTTTCCTTTCGTGAGGAACCTTCTTTTGGTGTTTTGTAAATATTTTTTTCCTCATCTCGTTCAATCAAAATTGCCTTGAGTAGCTGCTCCCAGGCAATACAAAAGCAAACGACAAACCCATCCATTCTGTTGCGCAAAGATGGTCGATTGTACAGTTCAAGGGCCAGAAGCATATTTTCCTGTGATTTCGACAATAGGGCCTTTGACAAACCTGATTTACAGTTATGACCAAGTTCTCGCTGATTTTTACTTTGTGAAAGTTGCCTTCTGAACTCAGCAAAACTCATCCTGCTGACATTGACGGCCACAAATCCCCCGCCATCTGATTTATTGAGCACACCAGATAGCTGACCCTTGCTTAAATAGGAATCAAAAGTGGATTTCTGCCAGCCTGTAGCCTTGAGTATGTCCTCCTGGGTAAACGAGGTATTTTTCTCTTCTTGGTCCTGAAGAAAATCAAAAAACTTTAGCTGCTTTTGATGTGAATTTTTGTTGCTAGTCAAGCCACACTTCCTTACTCAAAGTTACATTGACTAAACTAATGCAGTATCCACCCCAACACTATCAAAAATTTAAAGACTTCGCCAGACGGGCAGGCTATGACTTATTCTGACTTTTAAACTAAGCCAGAAACAAGAACCGATACACCTACAGATACAAAGACTCCCTTCATATGACTCTATCGCTTTTCAACGACTTATTGAACTGGTATCTTGAACCAGGTGCTGGTCATAGGGGATAGCTGGTGAATCGATCAAAGTATTTTCATGAAATTGAGGCAAAGCTAAATTGGCTGGTATCTCGTATTGAATCGCGAGGCTCACTAAACTTGTTAGACCTGCATAATCACGCGGAGAGCTTTTATCTCCACCTCTTAAATCGTGTTTTTGGATGGCAACTCAAGAATCTGAATGTAGCGACGCGGAATACCCCTGGAATTGATCTGGTTGACGAGACAAACAAAATAGTTATCTCTGTTTCTGCCACTGCAAGTAAGGCCAAAATTGAATCTTCCCTGTCCAAAATTCCCCAGAAGTACCATGAGTATCATTTTAAGTTTCTTGGTATTGCAAAAGTATCTCCTGATTTGCGAAGCAAAAAGTTTTCAAACCCCCATAACCTGAAGTTTGAACCCGAACAGGACATTTTTGATGTCAGTTCTATCCTGGGAACTGTTCTTGCGCTTGAGATAGATCAACAAATAGATATCTCAGAGTTTCTAAATAAAGAGCTTCCGTATGGCCTAGAACCAGTCAAAATAGAGTCAGATTTGACGACTATCATCAAAATACTTACTCAGGAAGATTTAACCCAGGGAACTTCAGCCAGTGAAACCACCCCTTTTGAGATTGATGATAAAATTTCCTACAACCGTCTGGAAAGGGCCAGGCCAATCATCGAGGATTACAAAATCCACTATCCCCGAGTCGAAAAAATTTATGCTGAATTCGATAGAAACGGAATCAACAAAAGTTACTCCATACTTCAGTCGGTTCGTCTCATATACACCAGGCAAAATTCCACCAATTCTGATGACCGTTTCTTTTCAATCATTGAAACCCTAATCAAGCGAGTTCAAACCAGCGCAAACTACACCCCAATGCCTCTTGAAAATCTTGAGTTATGCGTCTCAATTTTGGTCGTGGATGCGTTTATTCGTTGTAAAATTTTTGATAATCCTGTAGGGAAAAACCATGTTAGTACCTGACAACATTCATCCTGAGCAGACTATTTATTTCAACTCAGCTTATGTGCTGAAAACCCTTCAGGAACAAGGCATTGCAGATTTTTTTGATTTGTATGAAAAGACAGTGACCCTAAAGAAAATGAGTATGCCTGTTTTTGTATTGTGCCTGGATTGGCTTTTTTTACTTAATCTGGTTGAACTGAATCAGGATGGCATGGTCAAACTATGTATTTGAAATCCCTGACAATAACCAGAGGAGACGGCACAGAAATTAGAAACATACAATTTCATGCTGGCCTGAATCTGATTATTGATGAGACTCCCACTACCGGAAGTACAGAAACGGGCAACAATGTTGGAAAAACTACTGTACTGAAACTGATCGATTTTTGTCTGGATGGTAGTGCCAAAGAAGTGTATCTGGACCAGGAAAACAAACGCAACGAGTACAAAGTCGTTAAAGATTTCCTGATTGAAAATAAGGTTTTGGTTGTATTGACCCTCAAAGAAGACCTTTTTAACCAGGATTCCAGAGAAATTTGTATTGAACGAAATTTTTTATCCAGAAAAGCCAAGATTCAGCGCATCGACAATCAGGACAAAACTGATAAGGAGTTTGAGGCGGCTCTCACCGACATTCTATTTCCAGGGCATTACCCCAACAAACCATCGTTTCGGCAGATTATTGCCCACAACATTCGTATCAATGATTTGAGTATCCAAAATACCCTAAAAAATTTAGACCGTTATACCCGTGATGATGAGTATGAGGCACTGTACCTTTTTTTATTCGGCTGCGGTTTTAAACAGGGTAGCCTCAAGCAGGAACTATACACTCAAATCAATATTGAGGAGAAATTCAAAAAACGCCTGGAGTCAGAACAGACAAAATCAGCTTATGAAGTCTCATTGGCTCTACTTGAATCAGAAATCAAAGCACTTGATATCAAAAAAAATACCCTTCGTCTAAACCCAAATTTTGAAATAGATTTAGACAATCTGAACAAGGTGAAGTTTCAAATCAATCAGATTTCATCTGAGATTGGCCGATTACGGCTACGAAAGGAATTGATTCTTGAGGCCAAATCGGAAGTCCAATCAAAACGGTCTTCCATTGACTTACAGCAGTTAAAACAAATCTACCAGCAAGCTACATCTCTAGTAACTGGTATCCAGAAAACCTTTGATGACCTCTATCACTTTCACAATCAGATGGTCGAATCCAGAATGCGTTTTCTGGAAAAAGATTTGCCAAAAATCGAAGCACAGACTTACAAGCTCAATAATGATCTGAATCAGCTTCTGGCCGAGGAATCAAGACTTAGTGAAGTCATCACTCAGGGGGATTCTTTTGGAGAGATTGAAAAACTTATAAAAGAACTGAATGACAGACACCACCAAAAGGGAGAGTGTGAAAGTATTTTGCGGCAGATCAATAAAGTGGATAAACGGTTGGAAACTCTGAACGGACAGCTCGCAGAAATTGACAAGGAGCTATTTTCTGATGAGTTTGCCCTCACAATCAAAAATCAGCTCAACAAGTTTAACCAGCATTTCTCACTTGTATCCCAGGAGCTTTACGGTGAAAAATATGCTCTGAAATCCGATCTCAAACCCAGCAGTAAAACCGGAAAGAAGCTCTATGAGTTCACCGCCTTTAATACAAACTTCAGCTCGGGGAAAAAGCAGGGAGAAATATCCTGCTTTGATATCGCCTACACACTGTTTGCGGATGAAGAAAACATTCCATGTATGCACTTTCTGCTCAATGATAAAAAAGAGCTGATGCATGACAATCAACTCTTAAGAATAGCCAGGTTCGTAAATAGTAGGGGCATACAGTTTGTGGCATCCATTCTCAAAGACAAACTGCCAGAAAATCTAAATCAAAACAACTATGTTGTGATTAGATTGTCACAGGATGATAAGCTTTTTAGAATTGAAAATAATAAATAAGCACATCCTTAGGGGACTGGCCTATTCCTGCTGTTTTTTCTGGGCCTCATTGTGAAACAACTCGGGTTCACCGGAGTCCAGAAGCTGGATTTTTTCGGAATTGCCGAACAGAAGGTACTGTTTACGGCCCACTTCAACCAGATACATGCTGTTTCTGGTATCAAATACCTGTTTAGAAACTACGCGAAACAGTTCTCCCTGGCCGGTAACTACTCCGGCTGTGGCGGAAAAACGGCGTAAAAACTGGCTGAAGCCGAAGAATAATACCCCTACCAGCCCAACTGATAGAAGAACCTGTATTATCCAGCCCCAGCCAATGGATTCCATGACTAAAACCTCAGCGACCGCCGAGACCGCCCATTCTTTCAAATGGTGAGACAATCGAAGTGATGCGGATACCAAAGTTCTCATCAATGATTACAACTTCTCCGCGAGCAATCAGTTTTCCCTGTACATACAGTTCCACTGCCTCACCGGCCTGTTTATTCAATTCGACAATGGATCCGTTTACCAGTTCCAGAATCTGTCCAATGGGCATACGGGTGCGGCCTAGTTCCACCGTCACCTGTAGGGAAACATCTTTTAGAAGTTCCATGTTTCCAAGATTGGCCTGACCCTGCTCAAATGGTGAAATCGGAGCAAATTGCCAAGGAGAATATGGGGCTGACATCTGGTTGTTTCCTCCACCCCCTCCACCCTGGGCCTGCATCTGTTGCATTTGGGCCATCATTTGCTGCATGGCAGCCATATCCATCTGAGGTGCCCCCTGCATGGCCTGCATTTGCTGCTGCATGGCGGCTGGTTGAGCCATTGGCATCTGGTTCTGCTGAGGCATACTGACCTCTGGCACTGATTTGGATGCTGAAGCAGCAGGTGCCTTCTGAGCAGCCGCTGGAGCTGCCTCTTCCTGAGGAAAACTTGCGGAAGGATCCATGGCTGTAACCCAGGCTTTGGCAAGTTCCATCGATAGAATCAGCCTTAACTTGGAAGCTGGTTCGTTACCAACATTCAAATCATAAAGGATTTCAACCAGTTCCTTCTGCCTCAAAAGGGCAGCTTCGGATGGAATATCTGCTCCTTTGATTACAACAGGTGCCGGTGGGGCCGTAACCACATAATCTTTAGTGGTCTTCTTTTTTAAGGCCGGAATCAGTTTTCCAGTCACTGCATTAAAACATTCCCCAATGGCTCCTAACTGTAGGTCTCCAAAGGTGAAGTTCGGATCTTCCAGGTACTCACCCTGTAGCATAATACTGGCTATCATGGCTCCAAATACGGAATTCACCACAATGCCAGCTTTGCCCGCACTCAGATTAAGACCCACAAATATCTGCTCTGTGGCCGCCAGGGTGTCCCGGATTTCTGTTCCCGGAATCAGTTTCAAGCGACCACCAGACAAGGCTACATCCATATTGATGTATCCAGCCAGCTCCTTCATATTGGCGGCGAAACAGTCGTCAGAAACCTCTTGAATCATTCGAGCCTGTTCGGCTGAGAAAATTCCATAATCGGCCTGATCCAAGTCCATGGAATCGGACTCATCCATATCCCCAAGGCCCATATCGCCCTGCAACAGAGCATCAATCTCTTCCTGTGATAAAACGCTTTTGTCACTCATTTTCTCTTCCTTTACCCTCCATCACCCGAGTGACGGTTACAGCCAGTTTTTTTCCAGAAATACCGGGTAGCCCCTTAAATTTGACCTCATCACCCACATAAAGCCCGACTTCCTGATTGGGCTTTGAATGGAGTTTCACTACATCTCCCACCTGAATTTTTAATAGTTCGGCGTAAGTCAGCTCTGACTTTCCAAGCTCCACCCTCATGATTGTGTTCATGGAACGAAGTCTCTCATCAATGATTTCCATGGATTCTTCCATGTGTTCTGATCTCTGTACGGCATACCATTGGGTCGCAGACAGTTTGGTGGCAATCGGCTCCAGGGAAAAATAGGGAAGGCAAAGATTCATAATGCCTTCTACATTGTTAATACTCATCTCAAAGGTGATCAGAAGCACCATATCCGTTGGCGGAACAATCTGAGTGAAACTTGGATTGGATTCAAACTGGGAAAACTGGGGTTCCAGTGGGACTACAGAAGACCAGGCTTCATTCAGTTCCTGAAGGACCCTCTGCATGATCTTGGCCATTACAGCTTCTTCAATTTCTGTCAGTTTTCTTTTGTCCTGTTTGGAGTCTCCGATACCCCCAAGCAATCGATCCAGAACCGCAAATGCCAGCTCCAGATTCATTTCAAAAATTCCTTTGCCTTCCAAAGTGCCTAAATTAAAGACACAAAGTAGAGAAGGATTGTCCACGGAACGAATGTATTCCTCATAAGTTATCTGATCCTGTGAGGCTATCCTCATGTTGACCAGATATCTGAGCTGGGTTGAAAAAAATGTTGTGATGCTTCTTTGGAAATTCTCATGGATATGCTGCAGGGTTCTTAGCTGATCCTTAGCAAACTTGGTCTGCCTCTTAAAGTCGTATAACTTGATACGATACTTTCCTCCGCTGACCGAGACCCCACCGCCTTCTCCATCTCCATCCCCACTGCCATCATGCAGAGTGTTCAGAAGATCATCTATGGCTGCTTGAGACATTAAATCATCAGACACAATGTTCCTCCTTATAAACTCTGGAATGTGAGTGTGGTTACATGAACGCTGGTGATTCGGCCACTGGTTTTGGGAACCTGCAAATCCTTCTCAAGAATTGCATTCAGAATTTCCTTCAGTTCTTCACCTAAAACCTTGCGCTGAAACAGATAAATCACATCTTCTTTGGTCTTATCTGAAAAATAGGCTAAAACCCTGTCCTGCAATGGAGCAATATTCACCTGAAGAATTGGCTGCAAACCCAGTTTAGACACACCTACACTCAGATCAATTTTTACCGTCAGTGAGGTCTGCTCAGCACCAGTTCGGATATAGGCCATGATGCCACTACCCTTGGTTTCACCCTCAAAGGGGATGTAGGCCTCGGTTTTCTGCTCCTCTTCAAAAACATATTGTTCCTGTGCAGGACGATTGGCAACCATAGTGGTCAGGCTATAGCTGATGTACATGGATACGATCACGGTGATCAGTATCACAATTACAACAAATAAAAATATGACCAGTAACGGTGCCCGATTACTTCCCGATTGTTCCTGGGCGGCTGCATCTTCTGCCACAAGCCTCTCCTTTGCCTATGCATCAGGTATCGTCTTGAAGTGCACGAAACTTTCGCATTTCCACAAGGTTTTGCTAGACTATTGCAATGAAAGCAATAAAAATTGGAATCCTGACAGTTTCGGATCGGGCCAGTACTGGTGTCTATGATGATCAAAGTGGCCCGGCAATTGAAAATACACTTAAAGAATATCTTACCAGTTCCTACACTACTTTGTATCGTCTGGTCCCGGATGAACAAAATCAGATTGAAAACTGTCTCAAGGATTTGTGTGATATTGAAAATTGCTGTCTGGTCGTGACCACTGGGGGAACAGGCCCGTCTGTACGGGATATCACACCGGAAGCCACCGAAGCTGTCTGTCAAAAAATGATGCCTGGATTTGGTGAACTGATGCGAGCAACCAGTCTCAAATTTGTACCAACCGCAATCCTCTCAAGACAGACTGCCGGGATTCGTAACCAGAGTCTTATCGTAAATCTACCAGGAAAACCCAAATCCATCCGTGAATGTCTGGATGCCGTGTTTCCTGCTATCCCCTATTGTATTGATCTGATTGGCGGCCCTTATCTGGAAACCAACCCGGCCGTGATCAAGGCCTTTCGACCAAAATCATCCTGACTACATAGGTGGAAAAAAGTATCTGGTAAAGCTGATGGATACCACCATACCCTTGGCCTCCAGATTAACTCCTCTGGCAGCCAGAACCTGATTCAGTCTGCTTAACAGTCGGCCTCTCTCACGGCCCTCTTCATCCCGAATCATTTCCAGAATCTCATCTCTGGTCTTATCTGACATAAATCGCAGCACCTCGGACAGAAGGGGTGCCATGCTCATTTCCACATCGGCTCTCAGATCTTCTTTTTCAATTCCCAATACAGCGGCAAAGGTCAGAATTTTATCCTGCTCATTGATGGTCGCCATAAACTCTGTGGATTTTCCCGAATTAAGGGGAACATAGGCGATGGCCGGAACTGTGGAGACCGCAATGACCTCAGCACCGGCACCTGTTATCGTCGCCGAAGACGAACCCCCAAACATCCAGTTTAGCGGAACAAGAAGTATCAGAACTGCCGCGACCGTCACTCCAATTTTTTTAGGATCTTTCCATGACATTTCCTGGTATACCAGCCAATATGCCGAAAAATCAATTTTTGAAGGATTTGCTGATTCAGAGCGGGATTCATCATCAGTTTCATTGGCTGCCATTTTGTACTCCTAATCTTATGGTTCTCGTATAGTTCTGACTTCAAGGCGACTATTTTGAGGAAGCCTTGTCTGCCCTGGCAAATAACGATATTTTGGCTGCCAGGAACCAAAACTGACCACAGCGAACCTGGCTGGGTCAAATCTTTGGTCCTCTTCCAATAGAAAGTTTATCACGGCCTGGGCTCTGGCAGAAGCAAGATGCCAGGAACTGGGATATTTCTCGGTAGGTACAAAGCTAAAATCCGTGTGAGCCTCAATCTGAAATGTCACTGCCTCATCTTCCAGATATTTCTGACGAAACAGCCTATATACCATTTCCTTGGCCAGCTCTTTAAGTTCTACCCCATCTTCTTCAAACAAAAGACTGGTCTCCAAATGAAACAGTGCATGGGAAGCATCATGGGGGGCGAGTTTAATCAGGCCGGCCAGAGTCTGATACTCCTCCATTGTTTCCTGCATATTGGAAGGCCGTTTGAAATCAAAATTTCTGTCTTCTGACCGTCTCAATTCCTTATCCTGCTGACCTTCGAGTGGACGGTTTCTTCCTGACAGCATATCACGGGTGCGCTGCCTGCCTGTGTTCTCCAAAAGCACCTGATCCCGTCCGGCGGAAACATCCTGCTGGGTGTTATCTGAGCGATTGGGACTGAATGAATCCCCTTTAGCATGCATGGGCTCAATCTGCTGTTTGGCAGTTTCTAACTCCTCACGGTTATGGGATGAAGCGGCAAACTCAAGATTTTCCTCGGACTGGTTTTTGGGGGTTTCGTCTTCCTGGGTTTCCTGTTGAACAATTGAACGGTTATCCCGTCTACGATCTGTTACCGAACGGGGATCTTCCAGCTGATGCACAATCCTCTGCACCTCGCGTTTTTCCTCACCAATCAGCTTTAAAGCCTTGGACGCTTCCATTACCATCTGCTTTAAAAGAATCAGCCTCTCCTTAGGAGTCTTTTTGTCCTTGATTTCCATCACGACTTCGCTAACCGCCTGATCAAACGATTTATCCACCAGTTTCTGGGTCTTTCTGGCAATTCCACTACCCATACTGGTGGAAGAACCAGACATCACTCCAAAGGCTGCCGTCATGGTGTCTTTCATTGTTTCAAACTGCTTTTTGTCCAGGGAGGAAAAAGAAAACAGAAGCACAAAAAAACAAAGTAAAAGAGTCATCAAGTCACCATAGGTAACCATCCACCCTGGAGCACCTTCGGGAGGACATTCTTGACATTTTGACATGACACTCTCCCGTTAATACTTTGGTTTGATAAACCGGATTTCAATACGATTCTCAGGACGCAGCGATCGTTTCTGTGTTTCTGAATGACCCTTGGTTGCGCCCCAGCCCACTGCTGCAAAAGAGGAGGGTTTAAATCTTGGTTCCAGCCTCTGCAAAACCTCAATTAAGGCTATGGACATAGCCATAGTCAGTTCACGGTTATTCGCAAATCGTTCCGCTGGCCTTGTGGAATCTGTATAACTCTCAATCTGAAAATATCCCTGTTCCAGATTTGCCAGCAACAACTCTACAATCCCCCGCAAGCGCAATTCTGTCAGTTCATCTTCCTTAATTCTGGCCGACTTTTTGTAAAAGATCTCATCTGTATCCAGGATCACAGATGTCTGTACACTACGGTTGGCATCACTTTGTGATTCTCTTACCTCACCGGATACATTGATTTGATCGGCTGTGGAAAACTCTTTTCTGGGAACTGGATAATCAAAGCGTTTCTTTTGCCCCTGTCCATCTACTCTGTCCATTCTTTGAAGATCCTTGAGTTTTTGGCCCGTTGCCAAATCTTCAAGTTCATTTTCTCCGGGATTTCCCGCACTTGGCATATTACGACCCACCAGTTTACGATTACGGGACGCGTCTCCAGAGTTTTGCAGATATTCATCACCACGGGCCAGTAAAACCTTGGATACGGGCTGATCCGAATAACTTCTTTGCTGTTGAATATCGTTGTGCATTTTTTTTGCAGCCACATCAGACGGGGCCACCGCAAGCTTCAGTTCTTCTCTCTCACTGATGGATTCCTGGGTCTGTGGATCAATGGTTTTGGCCATATAATCCCGAACCGATACACGATCTTCCATGGCATTGGACTCCAATGTGGAATCGTCTTCTACTTTCTCCTGAACCGTTGTTTTAAGATTATCCAGCTGATCCAGATTGTTCTCTCCAAGCTCAACTGCCTGCTGAATCATTCCAATTGCCTGATTCATCTCTATTTCCATAGAGTTAAGAAACTGTAATCTCTCTCTAGGAAACTTGTCTGATTTGGCCCTTCTAACCTTTTCCATAGCCATATCAAAAAGCTTGGAAGAATATTTCTGGGGCAGTTGTGATACTCCCACCCCATCAATGGCAGAATGTCCCTGCATCAAACCATATGCACCGGTAAAAGTCTTTTTTAAAGACATCATGACTACAACATCAAGACTGGAAAAAGAAAACAGCAATACAAAAAAACATAATAGAAGTGTCATCAGATCACCATAGGTGACCATCCATCCGGGAGCGCCTTCTGGCGGGCATTCCTCACACTTTGCCATGTTTTAATCCTCATCCGTATCGGCCGTTTTAGCAGCCATTGCCTTGCGAGCTGCTGGAGACAGATATGCCTTTAATCTTTCTTCCACGATTCTAGGGTTATCCCCTGCCTGAATGGAAAGTAACCCCTGGATCGAGATCGTATAAATCAGGATCTCCATATTGTTCTTTACTTCCAGATTCCTCTCCATTGGAATCGTTATCATGTTGGATAACATGGCACCATACATGGTTGTAATCAAAGCAACCGCCATGGCAGGGCCTAACGAGGATGGATCACTTAAGTTTCCAAGCATCAGAATCAAACCAACCAGAGTTCCGATCATTCCAAAGGCAGGGCCGAAGGTGGAAAAACAGTTCATAATTTTAATTCCACCCTTGTGTCTGGCATCCACCTGTTCCATTTCCGCAGTAAGAATATCTCGTACCAGGGCAGGATCGGTTCCGTCAATTACCAGTTGTACACCTTTTTTAATAAAGGCATTGGAAACCTTCTCTACATCTTCCTCCAAAGACAATAGCCCTTCCCTTCTGGCTTTTTCTGCAAACTCGACTAAAAGCTTGATAATGTCCACAGGATCCTGGTCAATCATCTGAAATGCCTGTCCAATTACACTAGGGATTCTCTTGATGTCATCCATAGTAAAATTCACAAACACAGATGCTAGAGTTCCTCCAAACACAATCAGAATGGAAGGACCATCCGCAAATGCCGCCACCTTTGCCATGTCAGGAGGGAAACCCACCATCCCCAATCCTACGAAGAACATGGACAAGATGAGACCTATGGTTGTTGCTATGTCTTTCTTCATACCTTTTACTCCAGAATTGGCTTCACACTATGAAACCCATGAGTCGTCATATACTTATAATCGACTATTTTCTGGATAATTTCAGGTATGGACTCACGAACAAGATACTTCTCACCATTTAAAAGTGTAATACAGCTGTCAGGAATAGATTCTACAAGCTTTACCAAATCGGCATTCAGATAAAACTCAACCCCGTTAAATCGATGAAGAGATATCACGATTTCTCTTGTTTTAGGGCCTGAAGTTGGGCCTCAACTGCCTGCAACCGGCTTTCCAAAGCTTTAAGATCCCTAGCTGGAACCAGCTCCAGCTCACGGGCAATAAACTCGATTTTTTCCCGTATCAGTTTTTCCATTTCAGCCTGAGATGCCTTGGCCCTATCTGTCATTTCCTGAAGCAGGGACTCTCTTTGTTCCTGCTGGGCTTTGCCAGCCCGAATCATCTCATCCACAAAGTCCGAAGCCACATCTTTGGCTAAAGTGGCTGACCCCATACCAAAATAAAACAACTCCCGAAATTTTTCATTCAGCATAATGCTCCTTATTGTCAGATCCGGCACCCTCGTATTAAATACAGTGCCTGCACAACCATTAATACTAACAGAATACAGGCTATTGGCCAGTCAATTGTAAAAAACAGGGGATGAAGTGAAGGAATCATGTAAAAAAAGTGCTCTTTGGTTTCCCTGGCCTGCCTTTCCAAAGCTTCATTTACTGATTCGTTCCGACTGATGCTGGCTTCTGGCCCATGATCACAAAACTCATCATGTACATGCTCCTGTAAAGAGGATATAACAGGTGGCTTAGGTCTTGACTCCTCAGGAATCTGATCGCGCAATGGTTTCATGACGGCCTCAAACTCCTCATTGCCGGGCTCAAAAAAAGACCACTGATGAAAACGAAAGGCTTTTTGAATATCCCCTTTCTCAAAACTGCACGAGGCCCCGGCCAACCCATAAAATCTTTGGTTGAACACATCTTCGCTACTGTATTCGGATAGTGGCAATCTCTTGCTTAAGTGCATGGCCTTTTCCAGATACCGTAATGCAACAGTACAATCCTTCTTGACCTGATACTGTATCAGGCCCACCTCCCCATACAACCGAAAAATTGCCTGATGGGAAGATTGCTCAATGATCGTTGACTTCAAAAGAGCTAAAGCCTCTTCATCCCTGCCCATGGAAACTGCCATGGTATTTGCCAAAACCGCTACCCGTCCCAAAAAACTGGCATCAAGGCTGATACTGGCCCTGGTCAGAGGCACAAACTCCAGTTGATCCTTGAATATACTCATGTAATCAACCTTGTCCCCCTGTTTCACTTCAATCCATTTTCCAAAATGGCCATAAATATCAACCTTATGCCAAAGGTAGGAACTTAAAAAACTGGATAACTCCTGACGAACCTGCTGAGTCAGATCTTGAGTTCCCTGATCCCTCAAAGCCTGTCTGTTTAACAAAAGGGAAGTCGAGAATGTAGCTCCTAGAACAAATAGGAACAGACACAAAAGAACCTGATTTTTCTTCATTAAAGCTCCCTGGAGCGAAACTGCAAGGAAGTGGCAATCAGGTAAAACAGGGACATACAACCGGTGTACCCCAATAAAAAGACAATGTACTTTGAGGAAATGGCCTTGGCATGCACTATCATTTCCATGTAGGAATAGTACTTAAAATTAGGGGCCAGAAATAACAAACCACTAAGCAACCCATTCATGCCAGAATCAATGCTTAGATATTCAAGTAACGAAGCAAAAAAGAAAAGAAATAAAAACAGAAATACCGTGATCAGTTTACTGAACATAAAAGAAAGTAGAGTTAACACAGACACA
The DNA here is from genome assembly GCA_019454875.1 of Candidatus Cloacimonadota bacterium. Taxonomy (GTDB): domain Bacteria; phylum Muiribacteriota; class UBA6191; order UBA6191; family UBA6191; genus UBA6191. The sequence goes on from JACFNL010000001.1 coordinate 170,645, forward strand.
ATCAGAGCCATCTCCCAGATTAGAAAAACCAGTCCCCAGACCAGTTTTACATCCAATGTTGAGTTAAGCCATGTGCTACACAGAAGCACTGTCAATCCAGATACAAGTATGGATACAGTTATCGCCGTCAAAAATCCCAGATATTTGCCCACAAGGTATTGCTGTCTTGAAACATTGCGTACCAGATAAAAATAGATACTTTTATCTTTTACATCTGTATAGAGGGACTCTGTAACAAAAAATATGGCCAGAATGAAGTGCATCAGCCACAACAAAGTCATGGAAATTTCAGAAAACAGCCGGTTTTTTAATGATTCCTCCACATGGGATACAGCCGTGAACAATAGTATCAGGGTAAAACTCAAGCCCAGGGTCAGTAAAAACAGTTGGTTGCGTCTTGCCTCCAAAAGCACATCCCGACTAATCTGCCAGATCGCCCTCATACATTCACCTCGCATCCAGTAACCACCTGAACAAAATATTGTTCAAGATTCATTCCATCAGGAAGCAGCGTTTCTGTTTCTCCTGCCACAAGGACCCTCCCCCGATGAATGATACAAAGATCATCGCAGATTTCCTGCACATCCAAAAGGTGGTGAGAGCTAAGCATTATGGTGGTACCTGCGGCCTTTAATTCCAAAAGTAGCTTTTTGACTACATCTTTACCAATGGGATCCAGTCCCGTAGTAGGCTCATCAAGAATAATCAGCTCCGGTTTATGCATCATAGCCTGACAAAGGGCTAGTCTCTGTTTCATGCCCTTGGAAAATGTCTTAACCTGCTGATCCAGAACATGGGATAGATTTAATCTCTGAAGCCAGTATTCTGCCTCTTTTTTGATTTCACTGCCTGGCATTCCCGATAGGGTCCCTAATGAAAATAGAATTTCCATTGGGGTCAGATATGGTGTGAAATAGGCGTTTTCAGGAGCGTATCCCAAAAGTTTCCTCTGACTGGGGTTATCTAAAGGCTGCCCATTAAGCAGTATCTGTCCCTTATAACGGGGAATCAGTCCCAAAACTGTTTTAATAGTAGTTGTTTTACCCGCACCATTTGGGCCTAAAAACCCAAAAATTCTGCCCTGTTTTACAAACAGATTTACCCCATGAAGAATCGGCACCCTGGGCTTAAAGAATCCGGTTGACAGGCCAACATGCAAATCCGAAATCTGAAGCATTATTCCAGCCTCCAAGGTTTGGGGTTAAACAAAGTCTCCCGAGGCAACCTTTCCACAAAATTCAGTAACTCACGGGTTTCATTGTTGGAATCCAGCATTAATGCTTCTTTGGCCCAGGGTAGAGCATTTTCCGGCTGCTTATAGAAGATGGCGTACATCCAGGCCACTTCATAATGGCCCCTCCAGTTTTTTGGATATTTCAAAACTGCTTCCTTCAGTTTTTGTAAATCCTCCATCATTCTTGGGGTATCCCCTTCTCTTTGATAGCGTAAAAGACGCATGTAGGTCTTTAAGCCCCAGGCATGAAATTCATCCGGCTTGATCCTGGTAATTAAATCGAGGTAGGGAAGCAAACGATGATAGTTTCTGACAAAACTTAAAGCATCCAGATCAAAACGAATCCATAACCATCTGACAATCAGATCCTGAAGTCCCAGAATATTAATAGCCACCATGATCGGTACACTCACAGCCCTGTCTGATATTTCGGTTTTTACTATAGGGTGTGAGTTTTTGACAAGGTGCTGTCCCAGAAACGATAAAAAAACAATCAGAATCCCCAAGATTAGGAGCCGTTTCATCAAAACTCCTTTTTTTCCATCCAAAGACATGTGCCCAGCAAAAACACAAGAATCCAGCCAGAAGCATAGACAGACAACCACAAAATATAAAAATCGGGAACTGTCTTGGCTGTCAAAAATGCGTTTTTTAAGCCAAAGACTTCAAAGTTAGGCAACAAAGAGTAGAGATTCAGAATGATCTTGCCTGCCAGAGGATTGCCCAACTGGTTGACATAATATTCTATGTAGTAAGTGAAATGACCAATAAGAAACAGAAAGCCTGTACTCATCATGGCCATAAAACGACTCAGGGTTACCGATAAAAAAAGGGCAGCAGAGGCGAGTACCAGGCTTTCCAGAAATATGGCCCAATACACGGTAAACATCCATTGGGGATGGGTTTCATAGACGATATACAGGCTCAAACTGGTAAGAATACATAAAATGATATGGTTTAAGGCAATGGTGATCCCTGCTCCTAGAGCCTTATGAAGAACATAACGGCTGCGACTGACATAGGTAGATAAAAAAATCATCAGCCGGTTTTCCTTTAAATCCAGAAGAATCATAGGAAATGTTACAGTCATTGCAAAAAACAGGGAGAACAGAAAAAGTACAGTCATCCCACCATCCAGGAACAGATCCCTTCGGGCAAATACATCGGGAGCACCTTGAGCAAATGAGATCAGTAAAAACAGGACAATGATGTAAAACAAATGTATGCCCAGGACATTTTTGGCAATACATTCTTTTAAAACCAGCAATGAAAGTTTTGGAAGTTTCATAATCCTCAACTCCTGATCGAATCCAGTCCCAAAAACAAATTTTCAAGTTCACTGCGACTGATATCCTTGCACATCTGATCGGTTACTATCCTACCCTGATGCAAAACCACCACCCTGTCCGCAGCTTCCAAAGCAAAATCAATACTGTGAGTATTTACATAGATAGTTCTTCCCAACTCTCTTAAGCGATTTACAATTCTGACAATATTTAACTGCCCAATAGGATCAAGACCAGTTGCAGGTTCATCCAGGAAGATTAGCTCTGGATCCTTTTGCAAAACTCTGGCAAAATTTAATCTTTGCATCATGCCCTTTGAGTAGGAAGACATCGGTAAATCAATGGGAATATTTCCAATCAGATCCTGAATCAATGTATCCAGGGTGTTGTCTTTGGAGTGCCCGGCATCAGAGATCAGACTAGCAAAATGATTTAGAAAAGACTGCCGTGATAAAAAATCCAAAATCAGGGGCAGTTCCGACAAAAATCCCAGTCTCTGCCTTGCCATTTGTGAACCAGCTGGATGGGAAAATATCTGTATTTGCCCCGAATCCGGGAATACCAGTCCTAAAAGAGCCTTCATAAAAGTGGTTTTACCCGCTCCGTTTGGGCCCAGAATGGCTATGGATTGCGATTTTGTAACCGAAAGGGACAAATTATTCAGAACAGGAAACTTTTCCTTGTGCCTGGGGTTTTTACGAAACGATTTTTTGACTTGAGACGCAAAAATGGCAATCTCGGAACTCACAGCCCTACCTCCTAATTTTCCAGTACGGAATTGCCACTAGAAGCAAAAGCACCATGACCAGAATTGTGCGTTTTTTAAGATCCTGAGCCATCAGGGGAATATCAAAATAAAATAGAAAAACCTCTCCGTCCATGGCTCCACCACGAACGGCCTGAGCCGTCCCTTCCAATGGTTTTTCACCAACGGGATGTACATGTCCATGATGTCCATGCCCATGCATAAGGTGCTCTAATTCCTCTAATGCTCCCTTGTCCTCGGGGCGAATAAAGTCATACAAGGTTTTGGATGGAGGCTCAGAAAAACCGCAAAAAGGAGTACAGAACAAAAGAAAAATCATCAGGATTTTCATCCTAAACCTCCCAGAACAAGTCCTAACAGGTTTTCAAGCATTACTCCAAGACCAAGAAACATAAATCCTGCCAAAAGGCCTAATATGGCATTGATAGCCTTCACCATGGCAAACTGTCGCAAAGAATGGGATAACATGGGCAACAATCCATGACCATCCTGAACAATTGACGAGGCCAGTAAAACAGCAAACGGTACTTGCTGTGCCTGATACATGGAAAAAAATATGATGTGCGGCCCAGATTCAGGAATCAGCCCTACCAGCACAGCCACAATCATCGTTGTCACAGGATTTTGCCTTACAAGATCCTGCAACCACACTGAATCAAAAACCACCTGAATCGTCACATAGGCTACAAAGGTCCAAAAAATCAGGCGGGGTGCATGCTTTCTGACAATATGATGTAAAAAATGCTCCTGTAAAAAGTGAGCCGGAGCCTCGATCAGTACAAAAAACGACAATAAAGCAACCACAAAAAGCCCAAGATTTAATAACCAGGAATCATGGGAGTGTCCCAGATTCCCCGTTATCAAAAGAGTGAAAAAAGAAACATGCACTGCAATAAGAATCAAACGAAGTTTGAAGGCTGTGCGAATCCTGCCCAGCATTCTGTCCCATCCATTGTTTTTTGGTCTCTCGTGGTGATGGATGACCATATCTTCACAGTATGCAGGAGAAAAGCTCCTGAAATGATCTACAAGATAGGCTGAACCCATAGCCAGAACAAACAGGAGCACATGCAAAACCAGAGCCAGAAGCGGATTGATAGCAAACATGACAAAGGCTTCATCACCGCTTGTAGCAATAGAGGCCGCCACCAGCGCACCTAAACTGACCATACGGTGGGTGTAAAAGGTAACAACGGCAAACACTCCAAAACATCCGGGCAAGGTCCCTAACAATGAGCAGATCAGGTATTGCATGAATCTGGAGCGATTCGCAATCAACCTTCCCTGATCAGGCCACAGGGTATTGGCATATTCCACTAAAAGCATAATGGTAAGCACAAAAAAGGCCACCACAAGGGTATTTTCAAAAATAATGGGCAGTGCCTGGAGCAAACCAGCCTGAGTTTCTCCCCCATTGGCAATACTGCAAAGTGCACCACCAGGATGATTGTGAAACAAATCACTCATGTTCTGCCCGGTGGGAACAAATCAATACATTTTCTTTGTCCTCATCTGCCTGTACAAAACGATGATCCTTTAAAAAATCATCAAGATACATTTTCTGTAAATCAGAAAGGCTGCCCTGCCCATGACATAAGGGACAAACTCTTTTTAAAGCCAAAGCGATTGCAGAACGAATGAATTCGGAACGATTTGGAATATCCTTGAGCTGTCGGCCTAGCTCTTCGTCCACCTTAAATGAAATGACCTCTTCTCTTTTCTTTTTGCACATGGCCCTATATTACTTTGTAATACCATTGGCGGTCAAATCAGGAACGAATCCTGTTCAGACTTAAAACAAGAATGGCGATCATGCTCGCTGGCCAAAGCGATAGGGAAATAGAGCTAAAAAGATATTGTCTGGCCCCATAAACCATGTTTCCCCAGGACAGGGAATCCACAGCTCCAAGACCAAGAAAACTAAGAGTGGATTCAGCCAGTATCATGTTGCCACATTGAATAAAAAACAGAGTAACCAAAGGATCAAAAATGTTTGGGATGACATGCTTTGCGTAAATACGAAGCCTGCTTGCTCCCATACTCTCTGCGGCCAGAATATACTCCTTGGTTCTGATCTCAAGAATATAGGTTCTAAGAACTCTGGCAACCGAGGCAAAAGAACCTAGAAACAAGGCCAGAATCACTCCTGTTTGTGAGGCATCCAGAAGGGATGCCAGTAAAATAGCTCCCAGAATTGGTGGAAAGGCCTGTGAAATATCAAGAAAGGCCTGGTAGAGACGGTTCAAAAAACTTCCGGCAAACATCACAATGGTTCCTAGAAACAGCCCGGCAGCTATACTGAAAAAACTGGTGGATAACCCAATCATCAAAGTGTCGCGGCATCCATACACCAATCGTGCAAACACATCCCTTCCCAGCCAGTCACATCCCAGAATATGTACCTCATTGGCAGAAGCAAGTATTCTGGATAAGTTCTGCTGTTTAGGAAGCTGATCTGTAAACCAGTGGGGAAACAAAGAGGCCAGTACAAATAAAAACAGGGCTGTTAGACAAAAAAGTCTCATGATCTTAACCTTGGATCCACCATCTGATTCAGAACATCTGCCAAAGAATTGGCCAGACAGACTAACAACCCACTGACAAAAACACAGGCAAGAATTATGTCATAGTCTCTGGATTCAACTCCAAACACTATGTAGCTGCCAAGGCCTTTTAGTGCAAACAGGGTCTCAGCCACCACAGCACCGGTCAGTAATTGGGAAAACTCCATGCCTGTAATGGTAATTGCCGGAAGAAGCCCGTTTCTGGCAACATGCCAGAAAAGTATACGGAAGCGACTCAGACCCTTGGCCATGGCCACAGTGATAAATCTCTCCCTATAAATTTCCAGAAGCCTTTGCCTAAGCATTTTGCATAAAAAAGCGGCTGGACGCACACTGACAGTCAAAGCCGGTAAAATCATGGATGCAAAACCACTGTTGCCACTGATGGGAAATAAGCCCAAATACATTGAGAATACACCTATAAAAACAATTCCAAACCAGAATATGGGAGTGGCTAAAATCCATGAGGCCAGAACATCTATTAAACGATCTGCCAAGCGACCCTGATACCAGGCTGAAAAAAAGGCAGAGCCTACCCCCATACATAAAAAAAACAGAAGGGAAAGGCAGGCCAGCTGGGTGGTGTTATACAGTCTTTGAGAAAGTTCTCTGCCTATATTCTCTCCTGTCACCTTACTGGTACCAAAATCGAATAAAAAAAGCTTCTTCCCCAAAAAAACAAGCTTCTCTATAGGCCCATCCAGGCTCATTTCTTTTTGCCTGCGAAGAAGCTCCTTGGCATCCATGCCCCGCTCTGCCACCGAAAAAACAGGGTTTCCCGGTATACAAAGCATTACCGTCATGGTGAGAAGGCAGACCCCGACTACACTTATCAATAGACGAATCAGGGAATGAAAAAGATTATGAACCATTAATCCGATAGTTTAAGCACTGCCAGAAAAGCTTCCTGTGGCACCTCAACCTTGCCTATCATTTTCATGCGTTTTTTACCCTTCTTCTGCTTTTCCAGAAGCTTTTTCTTACGGGTAATGTCACCGCCAT
>JACFNL010000022.1:0-26992 GCA_019454875.1 Candidatus Cloacimonadota bacterium
GATACATTGGGTGGCATCCTCAATGGAAGTCACTACCCCATGGCGCAGGCCATAAGACGGGGTAGTACCCACCCCGATGATATTGATCTCTTCATCGTCCAGGATTTCGCCCACGACGGCAGTCACCTTTGTCGTGCCTATATCCAGTCCCACGATGGTATTGTTCATAGTTGCCCTTAAATGTGGTTTCAAAAGCCACTTCTGCTTTAGCCGAATTTGACCACCATATTATCAAAACGAATGTCAATATACCTTAGTTGCTTTCCCTCCATCTTCACTTTTTTGAGGAATGGAAGAATTTTGTCCTGATGCTTGTGAAAACTATCGGTTTCTTCAATAAAAATGTCTATATCCTGAAATACAAGTTTAATTTGATCCCTGTCCTCAAAACTCAAATAACGATAGTCTGAAACGCTTGAATGCTCAAGCAGGCCTGTCCAGTGACGGATAAGATTCAAAAGTCTTGGGGACAGGACTCTTTTCTGTCTTTCCTCTTCGGTGAGCCGAATCAAAACCTTGGGTGTCTGAAAATCTGCCGTAAGTGGCAAAAACACCCCGTCCGCTGCCACAGCAAGATACTCTTCATCGTTTTTTAACCAGAATACTGCCCTTCTCTCCTCCAGACGAATCTGCAAACGATTGGGAGATAACTGCAAAATGCGCACAGATTGAAGCAAAGGTTCACTTTCCAGCATCCGGGTTCGTAAGGCATCAAAGTCCAGTTCAAAAATTCGGATCCCCGGAACCAGACCACTTACTTCCAAAACCCGCTTCTCGGACAAAAGCCGGTTTCCCAGGATTTCAATTTCCTGCAGGGCAAACCAGGATGAACGATAAAAAATGTACCAGGTCTGTGCCAGACAGAATACCAGAAGTAACACCAGAAAAAAGCGAACCCACGAAAACCAGGGCTGGCCTGGTTTTCGCGCACGGGAATAACTGGCAAAACTGCGGTTCATGCATCCTATAGGGAGATCACTGCTTCGGAAGCATACTGAATTTCCCGAACCAGTTGATGTCCTGTTTCCCTAAAAACCCTGTCCTGAACCAGAGAAACCAGTTCTTTAACATTTTCTGCCGTTGCATTCTTCATATTAAGAATAAAATTGGCATGTATATCTGACACTACTGCATCACCAACCCGCAGATTTTTGAGTCCTGCCTCATCTACAATTTTTCCAGCAGAATTGCCGGGTGGATTTTTAAAAACACAACCTGCACTGGGAAATTTAAGCGGCTGGGTAGACTTACGATAAAGGTTCATACTCGAAAAACCCTCATCTTCTGATTCCCTGAACTGAAACTCAGCCCCAAGTACTAGATGAGTACCCCGCAGACTACACTTGCGATAGGCAAACTCTATTTCAGAGCGCGGGATATTCAAAAGCCTCTGGGTTTTAATTTCAATTGCCATTACCGAAAGCAGACGATCACAAATCTCCCGTCCAAAAGCACCAGCATTATTAACAATACTGCCGCCAACAGCACCGGGGATCGTGGCCAGATAATCATAGTCATAACAGCCATGCTGTCTGGCATACCTGGCCATGGAAGCCAGCATTTTTCCTGCTGAGACAAACAATCTGTCCCCATCAATGCGCATGGGAATATAGTCTGCATTCACCTTGATCACTATTCCTAAAAAATCTTCGTCATCAAAAAGCAGGTTTGAGCCATTGCCTAAAGGCAGAATGGGTAGTCCTCTTTCTTTGGCAAATTTAAAGGATTCAAGAACCTCATCAAGATTTTTGGGTTTGGAAACATAACGCACAGTGCCGCCGATGCCCCAGGTGCTAAGACTTGAGGCAGGCACAAATTCCAAAAGATTTTGCAAAACCTCAGGACAAGCCATATTCCATGACCTGAAACTCAAGAAACACCAGAATCTGTAACATCTCCCGAGTCAAAGGATCCATCGCGGCCTGCATCAGGGACTGGGTAATTTCCTGCTCTTTCATTTGAAAGGCAGCCACAGTGTGATTTCCCTTCATCATAGCCTCAAACTCACGACTATAGGCATCAATATAAGGCTTGACCCTGGCAAAAATCCCTGGGTCATAAACTGAGGATTTTGTATATTCACTCAATGTATTTCTCATCTGGGCAAACTGTCTGGCGATAAGATCCATATAGATACTGCGAACAGATACCTGGGATGGATCCAGCATATTCTGCCCCAGATAGGCATAAAGAATCGAGCCGAAGTAGGATACTCTTAAATGGGCCATAAACTCTTCTTCTGAAATCCCGGAGAGCCACTGCATGTACTTCTCGGAGACATGGCGCAACTTGTTTTGCAGATAAAGCCTCTTGACTGCCGGGGATGCAGATTCCATCGCAATCATTTTGTCCATCAGACTGCCAGCCTCAAGTGAAAAACTCAACATCAATACTAAAATCAGGTGAATCATCTGTACTCCTTACGACTCATCATTCTGCCAAGTTTAGTCACATCTCCGGCCCCAAGGGTCAAAAACACATCATTTCCCCTGAGTTCAGAAAATATTCTGGGAGCGTGTTTTTCGTAGTCACAATCCTTCACAAGTTCCACTCTGTGTTTCTCATTCTTAAGCTTACGATAAAGTGCCCATGAATCCAAGGTACCTCCTGATCTTTCACCAGCAGAATAGACTGGCATTAGATACAGATAGTCTGCCAGAAGAAAAGAGGATGCGAAGTCATCAATCAAATGCTTCAAACGCGAAAATCTGTGAGGCTGAAAAGCAACCACAAGCTGTCCCTTTCTGGAGTCGGCAAGACGGCGAGCAGCCTTCAAAGTAGCCACAATCTCTGTAGGGTGATGGGCATAATCATCAATAGCCAGAACACCGTCTCTGTCTGCAACAAGCTCAAATCTTCTCTGAACCCCAACAAACTTCGTCAGTGCCCTTGCTGCTACCTCGGGACAGACCCCTAACTTATGGCTCAGGCCCAAAGCCGCGGTTGCATTCAACACATTATGCATCCCAGGTACATTCAGCCTGACGGAAGTCAGAGGCTGTTTCTGAAAATGAACCTCAAATTCGGAGCCAAAATCAGTAAAGGTAACATTTACGATTCTATAGTCGGCCTCTTCGTGAACCCCATATCCCACAATCTTATCTGGATTTTTGCGCCACAATCCTGCCAGAAAAGTATCATCCGCACAGACCATGGCACAATTTCTGGTTTTATGCAAAAAACAGGCAAACGCTTCCTCAACCTTTTGGATGGTACCGTAGTAGTCCAGGTGATCATTATCCACATTGGTAACTATGCTATAGGTGGAGGGAAGGTATAAAAAGGACCCATCACTTTCATCTGCCTCGGCTACCAGAAACTCACCCTTGCCAAATTTTGCATTTCCTCCTACATGAGAGGATTCCCCCCCCACCACAGTAGTAGGATCCAGACCTGCCTCAGTCAAGATGGCCGAAACCATGGAGGTTGTAGTTGTCTTTCCATGGCAGCCTGCAACAGAAATGCCCTGTCTAGAACTCATGAACCACCCAAGCAACTCCGCCCGTTTTTTAACAACAAGTCCCTTTTGCCTCGCAAATGCCAGTTCTTCATTGGCCTCGGGGATGGCCGACGAAATCACGACAACCGGCTCCTCGGTCACATTTTTTTCCGAATGGGGAAAATGAATCACGGCTCCACGAGTCTGAAGCCTTTCTGTTACTTCCGTCTTTTTCAGATCCGAACCACTGACTCTATATCCTTCATCCAGGCATATCTGAGCCACACCACTCATTCCTGAGCCGCCAATACCTATGAAGTGAAATTTTTTAGTCTGACCTGCCGACTTGTCCATCATTACCAAATCCCCAGACATCCCCATGGGACAATTATAGATTGGCATTCACGCCAATTCCGTACATTTTTATCCTTCGGCAGACAAAAATAAACATTAATGGATAAACTTTGTTTTTTCATGGTTGCAGAATATTAACAGGCCAGGACCACTGCTTGCCAGAAATTTAAGGCACCTGCATTATATCCTTGGCAATTCTTTGGGCTGCATTTTTGGGAGGCAAAGCCTTTGCCTGTCTCAAAAGGCTGGCGTAAACAACACTGTTTGGGGCCAGAATTTCCAAAATCTCATCTATACTTTCTGGTAATTCATCTTCGGTTTTTATAATACTTGACCCATTTTCAACCAGGTATCCCGCATTATGAAACTGCTGTCTGTCCTTATGGTGAGGATAGGGAATCAGAATGGAGGGAATCCCCAGTTCCTGTATTTCAGCCACAGTTCCAGCCCCAGCTCTGCCTATCACTAGTTTGGCCTGTCTGTAAAACGAGTCTATTTCTTTAGAAAAAGGCAGTATTGTGACCCCAGGCCGTCCCAAATGGGAATATGCAGAATATTCCTTTGCACCTGTAATCCAGATCACGGGACAGGAAAGTTCATTCTTCACCAGCCTGGACATTAGTAAATTGATAGATTGTGCCCCTAAAGATGCGCCAAATGCCAAAAGTGCCTCGCCCGGCTCTTCAAGTCTCTGAATTTCCTCGCGCAGTGGATTTCCATAGTTTAAAGTCCTGGCCCATACAAGCTTTTTTGTATAGGGAAAATGTGTGTACACCTTTTTGGCAAATGGGGCAAACAGACTATTGACCTTTCCAGCAACACTGTTTGGCTCAACCAGATAAAGAGGAATCCGGTTGACTACTGCATGCATGCAGACAGGCACTGCCGCATAACCACCAGTAGATACCACAAGACTCCAGGGATTCCGTTTATACTCAGCAGCCACTTCTAAAAAGGCCCCTCGAATTTTTTTACAAACTAAAAACAGAGAGCCAAAATAAAATTTTGTCTGAGAAAAAAATACATGGGGTAGTTTATAGGTATTGGCAAAATCCCTGTCAAAGTCATTTGGCGGAAGATAATAAAGACAGTCACTTTGTTTCATTGCTCTTTGCAAAGAATACAAAGGCATCAGATGGCCTCCGCTACCTCCCCCACTAAACAGGATACGCATCAGTGCTCAGGGCTGACATGACGGGAAACACCAAGAAGAATCCCAACTGCAGCCAGATTGATTACAAGTGAAGTACCCCCATAAGAAACAAAAGGCAAAGGGACTCCTGTGGGCGGAATAATGCCACTGACAACGGCTAGATTCAGCATGATCTGGAAAAAAAGATACATCACGATTCCAAATGCTAAAAGTTTGCCCCCGTAGTCTGGCACAAGCATGGCCACCCTAAGACCCCTATAAATCAGAACCGCAAAACTCAAAATGACAACCATACAGCCAATAAATCCAAACTCCTCGCCCAAAACGGCAAAGATAAAATCTGTATGCTCCTCAGGCAGATAAAAAAACTTCTGTCTGGATTGCCCCAGGCCCAGACCAAAAAGCCCACCACTACCCAAAGAAACGAAGGACTGAATAATCTGATACCCTGAGTCCTGCTGATTTTCAAAGGGGTTCAGAAATGCCGTGATACGGCGCATTCGATAGGGAGCTGTCCAGATCAGATATCCAATTCCTAGCGGTACTGATGCAACCATCACTGACAATAACCAACGATTGCGATACACAACAAAAATAATCGAAAGACCCATGGCCAATATAAGAATTGCCGTGGATAGATTAGGCTGCAATACAATCAGGGCACAAGAAACGCCCAAAAGCAGAAAATGCGGCAGTATCAGTCTGAATAGCGGTTTTGGATAGGACGAAATCATGCTGAGACTATTAGCCATAAAAATTACATAACCCAGCTTAAAAACCTCCGAGGGCTGGAAGCGGAATCCACCAAGATCAAGCCACCTCCGCCCCCCTTGTACCATAACCCCAATTCCGGGAAACAGCACCAGAAACAGAAGTAATATGCTAAGACCACAAATCAAGGGGCCGTAGCGCAGAATATTTCTATAGTCCATATAAGACAAGGCAGCCATAAAAGCCAGACCAAGGCCCACCCGCAAAACATGGCGGCGAAAAAAATACAGGGGATCTGCCCGCTCATGCAGGGAAATCACAGATGATGAGGAAAACACCATGATCATGCCAAAGGCCACCAGAAAAAGCACAGCAAACAGTAAAAGCTGATCCGGGTACTGCAATACTCCCGTGCGACTCGATAAATTCTTAAACCGCAATTTCAGATTTTTTGGATGAATTCCCTGAATGCTATCCCCCTGGCTTCAAATGATACAAACTGATCAAGACTTGACATGGCAGGACTTAAAAGCACCGCACTGCCCCAGAATTCCCTATTTTCCATAAGCCCCAACAGCATTTCTTCCCACTGTCTGGCAAATATAACAAAAAAACCGGCCTGTTTGAATTCCAAAGCCATTGGGATCATATCCCCATACAAAACAAGAAGCGAAATTCTTTGCTTAAACTCACACAAATCCTTAATAAAAACGGACAAATTCACTCCCTTGGACTTCCCCCCTAAAATCAGAGTAAAGTTTTCTTCTGGCATGGACCGTAAAGCAAACATTGTAGAGGCCGGAGCTGTGGATTTACTGTCATCAATAAATCGCACCCCCTTCACCGTACCTATAGTCTGCATTCGATGATTCAGGCCAGAAAAAGAAAAATCCTCAAACCGTGACTTTTCATAAAGCCCAAGAAGCTGCAACATGCCCGCACAACAGGAATAGGACCATGCAAAGGAGGCTACTGCCTCAGGGACATTGCCGATTTTTGCATTTTGAAACCAGATTTCACTTCCGTTTAGACCCAGGCCACGGTGACAACTGTCAAGGGGTAAAACTTTACCCGCTTTAGGCCTGTGCATTAAGTCTTTGGAACATAGCCCAAGCCTGCCAGCATCCAGAAAATCAAAAATTCTCAGCTTATCTGTCTGATACTCCTGATAACTTCTATGCCAGTCCAGATGGTTAGGCTCAAGATTTAATAGAATCGCCGTGTCAAGACACAGACCCTTAAGAACATGAAGCTGAAAGCTTGAAAGTTCAAGTACCACAAAGTCAGGCGGCTCCTGATCGAAAGCCTTGATTGCCAAGGAGCTTAATGGAATGCCAATATTACCGGCTACCTCACTTGTGTATCCTAAATGCCGCAACATACTTGACAGAAGCATCGTGGCCGTAGACTTTCCTACACTGCCGGTAATTCCAATAAACCGCGTCTTTTGCATAAAACGGGCCGCATATTCGATTTCATTGTGAACCTGCCCCATATCGTATACAGGATGAGAGGCAGGGACACCTGGTACTACAAAAATTGCATCAAAGGAATGGTTTGGCAGTTCCGTAAAAGGTAAATACAAAGGACGGAGATTGATTGGAACCTGAGTCACATCACCATCCAGGGAAATTTGGATTAAAACCTCAGGCTCAACTTTAAGAATCAGATCCAATAGAGCCAGATTTGTCCTGCCAAGACCAAACAAAAGATATTTTTTTGCCATAAAAAAACCCCCGCCAGGCAGGGGTTACCTCATATCATTGTTTATAAATCAATGACCGGAGCAGCATGCTTTAGTTTTTTTAACATGCTTGATAACTTTAGCTTTTTTTACTTTTTTTGCCTTGTTGCAACCGTTTTTGCAATCAGCACTACCACACCATTTGCCACAGGCAGATTTAGCCGAAGACTTTACAGCGCAACTTTTGCAAGCACCCTGTTTTCCACTAACCTTGCAGCAATCCTTGCCTTTGGCGCAGGCTTTGGCTGAGGTTCCACAGCTACCTGTCTTGCAGGCTGAACCACAGCTTCCAGTAGCACAGGACTTAGCTGACTTGCAGCCACAGGCTGCCTTAGCTTTTGACTTGGCGGAACAGTCTTTGCAAGCACCCTGCTTAGCAGTAACCTTGCAGCAGTCCTTGCCTTTGGCACAGGCTTTGGCTGAGGTTCCACAGCTACCTGCCTTGCAGGCTGAACCACAGTCAGACTTTTTAATCTTGCTAGCGCAGTGTGGACAAGCAGACTTCTTGGCTTTAGCCGAAGCTTTGGCTTTCGAAGACTTCACATGCTCAAGATAAATTGCTGAAGGAGTGTACTCCTTGCCTGTCATATCAGCTATTTTTTTGCGCAATTGCTCAACCCGCTCCACTCCACTGGCTTCATGAATCGCCTGAGAGGTCTTGCCATAGGTTCCAGCATCTGTCTTCAGACCGGTCGCAGCAAAATGGGAAGTACTGGCAAAAAATGCAAGCACCAGAATTTGAACTAAATGTTTCATGTTTTCACTCCTAAAAGAACAATTTTTTATCGGATAGTAACATACCGCTTGACAGAAAAGCAAAGTGCCACTTTACAAAATCGGGTAATGATGAAAAAATGACAAATACAATGAAAAAACAGGATCCCAGCGATGATTTGGTACTCGAGGAATTTGAATTAGACTCCGACCCCGCTTTTGAAAATCTGGATCCGGTGGATGAGGATGACTCCGTCCCCCCCATCCAGATCATTTCAGACAGGGTTCAGGAGAAACTTCTTGAACTCGGACAGAAAAAGGCCCAGCACCCCTTTGAATCTGTGTTTCACAAAATTTCCCCTGCCCGGGACAATTTTTTGCAAAGCCTGATAAAAAGACATGGACAAATCCTTAGTTTACCCGTGATATGGGCCCCGTATTTCAAAAATAACTTAAGGACTCTACCGGATCGCCTAGCAAAGATCTCTACTAACAGCCCATTTTTTTTTATCCGAAGTATTCAGTGTAAACCAATGGATTTCACTCCCTATCAACTCTGTCTTCAACTTTCCAGAGTGTCGGGAATTTACTGTATTCAACACGACTTGATTCTTGAGCCTTATCAGATTTATGAAGCTCGGGCCTACGGGTTTGATGCTATTTCCATATACCCTTCCTGCCTCTCCAACTCGGAACTTTTAAATCTGGTTCTTTTAGCTAAGGAGCTAGGCATGGAAACCATACTCTGGCTTCGCTCCCGCCAGGATTTAGCCAAGGCTGTACGAACCCCTTGTCGCCTGTATGCCGTATCAAGTACAGATTATCTGGGCACCCTGGAAGACTCGGAAGAACAGATGATCCAACTAGCCTCAGAAATTCCTCATGACAAATTTCTGCTCCTTGAACCAAACAAGCTAAGTCCTGCCATGCTTCAAGAAGCCAAAGAACTGGAATGTCTGGCCCTGATTCAGCCAATTTTGGACATCATGGACCGATACAGCAAACGCATACAGACCCTTTGATCAGACAGGCACAAAACCCAAGGCATCCTGAACCCGCCTTAAAGTTGCCCCCGCTTTTTTTCTGGCCCTTATCGCATGTTTTGCCATGAGTTCAAGCAGTTCATCCTCCGAGCTTCTTAAGGTTTCATACCTTTCCCGGATAGGATTAAGCAGTTCATTCACAATTCGTGCAGTATCCACTTTGAGGTGACCATACATCTTGCCGGAATAGTTACTGACCAGATCATTGATTGAAACACCACTGATTGCACTTTGGATAGTCAAAAGATTGCTCACTCCAGGCTGGTTGGCCGGATCAAACCGAATCACTGAGCCCGAGTCCGTAACGGCCGATTTACATTTTTTTTCGATCATGGATTGGGAATCCAGAAGGTTTAAACTTGCGTTTTCCAAAGGATCGGATTTGGACATCTTTCTCTCTGGCTGCTGCAAAGACATAATTCTGGCCCCAACCTGAGGTATAAATGGCTCAGGCACAACAAATAGGTCTTCCCCGTAGAGATGATTCATACGGATGGCAAGATCCCTGGTCAATTCAAGATGCTGTTTCTGATCTTCACCTACCGGGACAAGAGCAGTTCCGTATAACAATATGTCTGCGGCCATCAGGGTGGGGTAATTTAATAGCCCGGCCTGAA
Source organism: Candidatus Cloacimonadota bacterium (assembly GCA_019454875.1). GTDB lineage: Bacteria > Muiribacteriota > UBA6191 > UBA6191 > UBA6191 > UBA6191. Next base: position 9,776 of record JACFNL010000022.1, read on the forward strand.
CTGACTCCTGCCGTGAAGACTTATCCTTGAACTGAGTCATTCTCTGAAGCTCTCCAAGCCCTGTATGACAGTTTAAAATCCAGCCGAGCTGAGCATGCTCTAGCACCGAGGACTGAATAAATATGGTGGAGCGATCAGGATCAATGCCACAGGCCAGATACAGGGCCACAAAGGAAAGAACCCGCTCTCTAAGTACCTTGGGGTCCTGGCGAACCGTGATGGAATGTAAATCCACCACCATAAAAAGACATTCGTACTGCTCCTGAAGCAAAACCCAGTTTTTTAATGCCCCCAGATAGTGGCCGATATTGATCTTGCCGGATGGCTGGATTCCACTCAATATGACTGGTTTCACAAATCTCCCTTAGTTGCAGGCTCTTGCAGTAACAGTCAGTGCCTGATTTTCATGCAGTAATACAGGAGCACAAAAACCTGCTTCCTTACAGGCCCGATGATGCTCATCAAAGACTTTGTCTTCACAGGGACACTGTGACAGAAAAAGGCTTAAACACCCCTCTTTGGCAAGGGCATAAAAAACCATCTGGTAAAACTCCTTGAGCCTGATCAAAGGCAAGGAATCAAGAAACATAACAATATCCTCATATTTACCAGGAGGCAATTTAACCTCATCCCAATTACAAAGGACAGGTATTATCCCCGAAAACGCAACAGTTTCTACTGTTTTAGGGCAAACCAGCAAGAGTTTCGGCCCACTCCCACATTCAAGAGCGGGCCGGAACAATTCTTTGGCCGAAGCGATACTGAGATGCATTTATTCCAGTAACTTAGCAACCTTTTCCGCCGCCAGTGCAAAAGTTCTGGCTACGGTTCCGGTCGCACCTTCTTTAGGCAGATAAGATTTAAAAGAATACTGGGTAGGCAGGTTCTCGATCCAGGCTGTGCCCGCAATATCAAGATGGCAGAAAGGTACATCTGCCGTAAACTCATTCAGAAACAAGGCAGCGGTTGTAGAACCAGCCCCTCTAGCCCCAGAGTTCACCATATCCGCAGTGGAGGACTTGAGCATCACTTTGAATTCATCATCCAAAGGCAGTTCCCATACCTTCTCATCACATTCTTCCGAAGCCTCGAGAACGAGCTTCTTTAGACCTTCATCCTTACAGAACAAACCTGTCCTCACATGCCCAAGACAAACAGTGACAGCTCCGGTAAGAGTAGCGGCATCAATGATTCTTTTAGCCCCATCTTCCACAGCCATAATCAGGGCATCTGCCAGAATGAGTCTCCCTTCTGCATCGGTATTCACTATCTCTACGGTCTTGCCATTTTTGTACTGCAATATGTCCCCAGGCTTATAGGCCTTACCGTCGGGCATATTTTCTGAGGTTGGTATATAAAACCTCACATTCACCTTTGGCTTTAACTTGCCAATAATATAGGCAGCCCCCACAATTCCAGCCCCGCCACACATGTCGTATTTCATCATATGCATACGATCCGCTGGTTTAATGGAAATGCCCCCAGTATCAAAGGTCAGACCCTTGCCCACCAAAGCCAGATCAATATCTGAGCTGTTAGGTCGTCCCTTAAAATCCATGATTACCATTTTACAGTTTTCTTCACTTCCCTGAGAAACGGCTGTGATACCAACATATCCCTTGGCAATCAGTTCCGGCTCATCCATAACCCTGTATTCCAGACCCAGTGCATCTGCAACCTTTTTTGCCTCATTTGCCAAAATGGTTGGGGTCATCTTATTGCCAGGATGATTGGCAATATCTCTGGTCAGACAGTTGCCTTCGGCCAGAATTCTGCCCCGATTGACACCAGCACTGACCGAAGCGATATGGGTATCACCAACAACCAGATTAACCTTGGTCAACTTATCCTTATCTGTCTTTTTCTTGGACTTGTAGACCTCAAATCTATCCAGTCCCATGATGATTCCCTCAGCAGAGCAGATACCTAATATTGTCGGGTCCAGTTGAAAGACATCCAAAGCAATAGTAACTTCGGTCTGGTTCAGCTTTCTGGCCGTCCTAACACCTTTGGCCACAACATTCCTTAAAGTTTCCTGGCTGAATTTATCGCGTTTCCCAAGACCAAGAACAATAATTTTAGTCAGCTGACTTCCCGGAAGATGGACTATATGAAATTCTTTACTTTCCCCGGTAATTTCACCACGACCCAGCAATGAGGTAATCAGACCCTTGGCCTCAGAGTCAATGCTCTTTAAGAGAGTGGAATCCATCTCCTGTCCCTCATAAAGACCTAATACCAGTCCCTCTGTTTTTAATGTCTCTATCTTTGCTGAAATAACATCCATCTGTACCGACTGTTTGAGCATTAGCCATCTCCCTTACTCCGACGCGAGTGTTTTGGCCCAATATAGACTTCAGGGCAATAACTTGCAAGTAACACACCGACTTAACACACGAGTAACAAGCACATATTGACATAGACGAATAACCAACCTATCATCGCATTTTCAGAATTTGCGGATACAGGAGTGCAATCATGGCAGATGTCAAGAATAAAATTGATAAAAATGTAGCAGGGAAGTTTTTTGTAGATGATCAGTGTATTGACTGCGATCTTTGTCGCTCCACTGCCCCAGACAACTTCACAACTGAGGACGATCTTGGCTATTCTTATGTTTACAAACAGCCAACCACTCCAGAAGAAGAGGAACTATGCCGTGAAGCTCTGGAAAATTGCCCTGTAGAAGCTATTGGAGATTTTGGGGACAAATCCTAAGCATTTCTTAAGTATTGCCAAACTAAAAACCTGCCTTCCGGCCCCATAAATGAAGCGGAAGACAGGTTTTTTTTATGTCAGTGAATTGATTCTTCTACCAATTGGAACTACAGAAATTCGCACCTCGGGATTCTGGCTCAGAAAAATTCTAGGCCCTTCCCAATTGGCTCTGGTTTTTAAAAAATCGGGGATACGAACCTCAATTTGCGCAGGATTGAACTGACTTTGAATGCGCGAGGGCTCAGAAAAACTCACCTCAATAGGTACAGAGGGTTTGCCACGAAAATCTGTGCTTATGGAATAACGGCCTTTGCTTCCCTTAATCCGAACCGCCGTCTCCTTTTGAGGATTATCCAAAACCGCCAGACCATCAGCCACCTCTTCCCTGATAGCCTCAGTAGCCTTAGCAAGAGACTTGTTTTTTAACCTTAAAATCATGGAACGGGGATTGAGATAACCAATATCCTCCCGCACCGCGTCCATATTGATACTTAATTTAGTGGCTTCCGTATGGGTGAAGGAATATTCATGAGGTCTAGTCGAAACTCTTGCATTCTGAAAAACAGGAAGCTGGGCATAGAAAAAATCTATTTTCCCAGGCTGAATTTGAATCTTTGCGGGAATAGTTTGAATCTGTAAGCGTTCCGTAAGCATAATATATCTTACAAGATAACCACAGTCTTAGAACTTAATCAATAGTCCCACTATCAAATCAGGACAAATATACACACATTTACACCCAAATACTCCCGGCTAACTCCTCCGTGATTCAGCCGGGAGTAAAATCGACATCCAGAAAACCTTGATCCTCCCTGATCCAGTTCTCTGGAATTACCTCAGAAAATCCAGCAGAGTCTGCTGAATAATCCGTGCACCCACATTTAAGGATGCTGTCTGGGCATTTTCTGCCTGTCTTAACTGAATGATGGCATCTGTAAGGTTAATGTCCTGATTCTCAGACAATCTTTTGGTAAGCTCAATTTTTGTGATTTCCAATCTGTCTACATTGGCCTCAAATCGATTTACAACCGAACCTACCCTGGCACGGTACTGTAATACCTTTTCCTCATCATCCCCGATTTTTGCCAGAATCTCCTCACTGATAAAATTGGCATCGTCCCTGGCCAGGGCATCTCTTAAATCAATCAGGGTCTGAAAAATACTGCGGGTGGCACTTAATCCCAACTGGGATGCTGAATTCCCATCTCTGGTATCCCTGACCTTGATGTATTCTGAATCCGTATTGGAAGTAATATCCAGTGTAGGCCCCTGAGCTGAAGTCCCGATGGACATGGTTACTGAAGCCGAGGACAGATCACGGTTTACCGTTTCAACCAGATAATTGATGGTAGGCTCAACCCGAATCGGCCCAGCTATAATATTGGGAGAACCATTACCTCTGGCCCCTACTTCTCTTAAAAGTCCCAAATCCTTGGCCGTGGTGGATAATGCTCTTCCATCAGCATCGGTAACATTGGAAATAGTAATGGTAGGTCCATTTTTTCCAATTACACCAAGTGAATATCCACCGGATTCATTCAGCTGGATTTTTATTTCATCAACTCCAAATCCAGTATTGGCTGGATCAAGCTTTGCCTTGGCTACTGCAATATCCAAAGCAACCTGTAAGTCCTCAAGAGTCATATTATTATCGTAAAAAGGTTTGTTTACAAACTGCTTTTCCAAATCGGCCTGGGCGTTGACTGCGGTTTCAGATTGATTGTTGGATAAATCCACAAAAGCCCTGTTTCCAAACTGATCCACAATTACAAAACCACTGTTTTTGCGGCCCACATCGACTCCACCCCTGTAAATTCCTGAGGTTTCGTCATAATAGCCAGAGTTTAATGCCTTAAATGCAGTCTCCATGGTTACTGGCACCTCTTCGGTCATACGGATAAATGCCCCGTCTTTACCGTTTTCTACATACAAATCTTTTAACTGATTCATAAAATTGGTGCGCAGTCCCTCAAAATTGGGTACTAGTTCCGACATTAATGTTTTGCCTGTTACCGAAGGATTTAAATTTCCGGTATGAATGATACGGGTTCCATCTCCGACGGCACCTGTACCCTCAATAATTCTTAAATCCCTGGCCGTAGTTCCATTGCCTTCCCGCATTCTGATTCTGGTATCACTGGAATCAATTCTTAAACTGCCTTGGTTATTCAATGATACCTTGAGTGCAGTACCCAGACCACTGATGGAACGACCTACCTGACCGTTGACCCCTGGGGTTCCGTTCAGTGAGGTAGTGCCCCCCAGACTGACTCCAAAATTATCGAGAAACTTACTCATGGTCTGTGTTGCAAAGTTTCCGGCCAAAAAGTTGCCCGCTGCCCCAGGAACAGAAACCAGAGCCTTGCCAATCATGGAAGCCGGGGCATTTGTGGCACTAGCAATTTCCAGCTGAAAACCAAATCCAGCTGCATTAAATCTGGTCAAAAAATCTCCCAGGGTGCTGGCATCATTTAGTTCATTTGCACCGTTAAACGGAGTTTCATTAAAGGGTAGACTTACCCCCAGATCCTTGAGTCTTACATCATTCGTCAGTTCTTTGGGAGATCCGGAAAATCGTTCTATATAACGAATCACATCCCCAATTTCCAGTTCATCTCTGGTTTTAAAACTCTGCCTGCCCAGATAATCCAAATCAACCTCAAAACTGGCCAAGCCTCCTACCTCATCAAAATAGAAATTGGAGCGATCAATTCCACCTGTCATTGGTTTTTGAACCTGAATAAAGTTGGACTGGTGTTTGTAGGCATAGGTATCTGGAAGGTTAGTTCCAAATATGTTCTCCATGGTGAACGCCCCCTCAAAACCAGCAACTTCCTCAATAACAAAGGGAATATCTGATAAAAAATTCATTTTTCCATCGGCTGTTGGGCTCAGTCGAATCTGGGCTGGAAAAGAAGTATCGGATGCGATCTGTTCATCAATCAGCCTTTGCATATCATCCCAGGTTGCATTATCAGGCAGTTGATTCAAATTAAGTATCAGTTCATCGGATACCCCGGTATCGCCAGCCGTCACCGCACCATCCTGGTTCACTGCCAGGCGAATCCTTAACACCCCTGTCAAATCAATGCCCTTCATGGGGTTGCCTTTGTAGTCTGGATTTGCAGATGCATTATTCAGAAGCGATAAAGGAACCCGTTGATGCAAAATGGGATTAAGATTCACAGAACCCTGTAAAGTAGATAAATCTCTAGTGTTTAGGCTCACGGAACGGGTCTGCTGGTAGGTGTTATCAATAGAACCAATGGACTGTCCTGCGTTTAGGGTATTTTCTGAGGTGAAGACCTTCTGGGAAAGCGAAGTTGACACTCCCATATCCTCAGCGACCTTGTTAAACACATTCAGATTTCTACCCCTTAGAACCCCAGAGGCATTACTGCTTGCCTGAGTTGCACCACTAGGAACCAGACCCAAATCAAAGGCTGTTGTGCGTCCCTCAACCTCAAACACTGTTAATGCGCCCCCATTGGAGTCCACCAGTCTGATCCCGGTTCGATCATCATTTAATGAGGCAATTACACCCACTCGCTTATGAAGTACTGTCCCGGATGTAAATGTATCCCCTACTCCTAATGTTGCAAACTTGAACTGAGAAGCACTGGAGCCAGCCGTGTCACTGATTCCTACCAGACCATCCCCAACACCTAAATCTGTAAACTGAAATGACAGACCCCTTGTTTCTGAATCAAGAACAACACTTACATCCAGCTGGATAGGGGACAACTGATCACGCAGGTAAGAATGTAAGTCTCTAACATTAGCCTCATTGGCAGCGGCCGCAGCCCCAATTGGCTGAGTGACTACCACCCCAGGAATTGCCGAGAGATCAACCTGTACCGTACCTGCCGAGGATGTAAATGATACCGTTCCAAGCGGAAACTCAACCCCTTCCAGATTTCTTAGGTGAGTTCTTTCCGTGATGGGTTCATATCTGAGATTCAAGGCGTTTATGACATCTTCCACCTTGGTGGCATCCTCAAAATCAACAATTTGTGACACACCGGTAGAATCAGTGATCCCTATTTTAAAATTATTGATTCCCCCACCATCATTTAATGTGTCCAGTGATGTTTTGGAGCTGATGGCATTAGCAACATTGATACGGAACTTACCCCGATCCTCCGGTATCCTGATATCCTCAAACACAAATTGTGATGTCACAGGATCTAAAGAGGCCACAACCCCAATGCCCTCAATCTGTGAGTTAATCTCATTTAGCATTTCTCCTACGGTCAGGACCGTATCCCCAATGCCGCTCAAATCAATTGTTCTTTGTGAGCCAGTATCAAAATTGTCCTTTACCCCCAACACTGGTGTATTAAAATTAAACACATTGGCAATACTGCCTGGATTCACATCCTCTATAAAAAAATTGCCACTACCTCCACCATTGTCTCGGAAGGCAAGGCCGTATCCGTGAACAGATAGATCTACATTCACTCTGGAACCTGACTGATTGATCAGATTCATCAGATCTCCCACTGTAGAGGTAGCATTAAGTCCGGCTGTAGACACCGTAGTTTCCACGCCTGTAGAATCTCTTAACCTCAAATTGCCCAGAGTTACACTACTCAGATCCACCGTTCCTAACCAGTCCGCCAGCCTGGTTGTCCGGTTAAAGCTTGGGACAGAAAAATCTGGATTAAACCCCGTTAGGTTCAAATCTCTGGCGAATGTAGAAGCTCCATTGTCTGCGGCCCGAGGAATTCCAGTCCCTCCGGCTGAATCATAAATTTTAATCTGATCGTTTTCTATGCGAAAACGCATGGCAAAACTTGCTGTATTGGTTTGAGTATTAAGATAGTCAACAACTTCCTGAACTCTGGTAAAGGCCGGCATACCATTTATATTCAGATTGTTACCCATGGAATCGGTCAATGTGATGTCTGCACCGGCAACAGCTACTCCCTGTCCATTATTCAGGACTGCCAGCCGAGTCGAGTTATCCAGGGCAGGATTGGCTGGATACCCTGGATCCGTGTTTTCTCTAAGATGCATGGCACTGGTGTTTCTGATAGTAATCAAACCACTAGCAATTCCAACCGCACCCTTGGCATTACGAATATCTTTCAAAAGGGTTTTTTCAGTAATTCCAATTTCCTTGCGTCCCAGACTTGGGCCGGAATTGTTGATTTTATCATCATAAAAGAACAAATCCTTGCCAGTAACATTGTAATCCACAGCCAGAGCCTGATCGACTTCAATTCCTGATCTCTGTCCATCCCCGTTATACACAACCCTGGTAATGTTATTGGCGTTAATATCTTTTCGCAAAACCCCGTCAATTGTTACCAAATCCCTGACTTCACCAAGATCAGTACCCCGAATCACATCAAACGGCTTGCCCAATGATTCATGGCCCCCAAACAGTACACTACCCCCAACTGTGGTGTTTCCAATCTGTACTAAAGATTCTAGAAGCTGATTGACCTCCACAGCAATGGCATCTCTTTCGTCAATGGATAAAGTTCCATTTGCTCCCTGAACAGCAAGTTCGCGGGTCCTTGTGATCAAAGCCGAGATATCGCCCATAGTTGAATCTGCCGTATTGAGCTTGGATAAGGACTGTAGGATGTTTTCACGAAACTGTTCTGTCTCGCTTAATCGGGCCTGAATCCTGGTTATTGCCGCAGCCGCAATCGAACCATCCTGTGGTTTTTCCACAGCCTTCCCTGAGGAAACCTTGTTGTTGATGTCCAGCAATTTGGAGTTGTGGCCATTTACATTTTTAAGGAAGTTATTGATTAGCTGTTGCTGTGTTACGCGCATGATTAGCTCCTAATTCGATTAACGGCCCAGATTGATGATTACATCAAGCATTTCATTTACGGTGGATATCAATCTGGCTGAGGCATTGTATCCCTGCTGATACTGAATCATATGGGTCAGTTCTTCATCCATGGAAACCCCCATGATCGAAAGTCTCTGATTTTCGATTTGAGTGGTAACCACCGTGGAACCTGTCTGAAGTTTCAGATTCTGCTCGGCCTTGGCACCAATTTCAGCTACAACCTGGGAAAAATAATCCGCCAGTGACTTGGGCTGTCCGCGAAACTGAGCCGACAATGGAGCAGATTCAATCACTCTGGAACCGTTCCCTGTAGCACCTGTGGAAGGGATTAGGCGCAAATCTTTGCCTGTGGTTCCCTTGCCTTCAATAAATGTCAGGCTTTCATTATTGGATGTAAATCGAATCCTGCCATCAGCCAAAGTGGTTAAAGCCACCTGGGAAGCAATTCCATTTTTGGTAAGGGCATCATTGATTTTATTCTGTAAATCAAACAGGGTGGAATCTGCATCAAACCCTTCAAGACTTACAACGGCACTTTTTTCACCATTGGATACCACAAATGTAGATTCCTTCCGTCCAATGTCCACACCATTGCCCCCATTTAGAATGGACAGTCTGGTTCTGAGCCCGTACTCCTGATTTTCCACAATTCTGGCAAATTTAAGCTGGGCCATAACTAAGGCATTGGTCCCATCACCGGAACCACTGGATACGGGCAGAGCCTCACCGTCCCTTTCAAACACACCTTTGGCTGCGGCAAATACCTGAACATTGTTCTGAAGCTCTTTACTGACAGACAGGGCCGAGGCTGCCCCTCTTTCATCATAGGTGGTAGAAAATGGAGAGGAATAGTCATCCCAGAAAAGTCTTTGTGACTGCCCATCAAGGCCAAACCCTTCGACATGGATTTTGTTGAATTCCCTGATCAGGGCATAGGACAGCTGATCTAAAGCCCGGATCTGCTCCTGCACAAAACCATCCTGGTACTTCAATAGGCCCTTAAGCTCTCCTCCATCCACTAGATGATCCACCACAATATTGGCAGAACCGACCTTACGCATTTCAATATCTACACCAGGAATAATGTTCGCTATGTAGTTACTGGATGAATCGTAGGTTCGATTGCCAATGGCATATTTAGCATCCTGAACCTTGCCCTCAAAAATTACATCTCCAAATGAATTTTTTTCCTGGGCATCGTTATATCCCATGACCTCTAAAAGATTGGAAGTTCCAGGCGAAAGGGTGATTTGATTGGCCGTACCGGATCTGGTAGATCGAAGCTGCATTTTTCCATTTTCAAAAAATGCCTCTACCCCTAGACCTGACTGTGTGATTGTGTCTCTTAAATCATTAAAGGTAATTCCCTGGGAAAAATGCAACTGAGTACCATTGATAAATATGGAGCCTGTTGTGATCCCGGCACTCTGTAAACTTGAGTCCGGTGTAGTACCAGTCTTGATATCTCCTAGGGCACGGCTCTGCATTTTATGGTTGGTAGCCATCTGAAACACAGTTACTGTCAGGATCTGTTCCACGGCATCCGCACCTACAAATGCCTTAAGCACTTCTTCATTATCCGATGGCCGTTTTGAGGTTCCTCCCGATTGAATGATCTGAAGCCCTGCCAAATCAGGATCCGTTGCCATTGTCAGATCAAATGATTTATTGCCCTGCACCAGAAGGTGTTCCCCAACACTGATCTGCATCTCACCCTGTATCTCGTCTCTGACCTCAATGTTGACATACTTGGATAATTCATCTAGCAAGCGGTCTCTTTCATCCATAACATCATTGGCATTCTGTTGACGATTTTGAATTTTGGCAATCTCAAGATTCATATCTGCTACTGACTTTGCCAATGAATTTATCTTAAACACCTTGTCAGCTACAGCAGTGTTGGTTGATTTCAGGTTATCCTGCAAGCGTTTGTTAGTAACATTAATCATGGTTGCCAGTGATTTAGCCTTTTCAACCATGGCCACTCGTACAGGAGTATTTTCCGGCTGATTGTTCACATCTTCCAATGCTGAAAACAATTCATCAATGGCGGAACGGATGTTACTGTCACTGGGCTCATTTAATATGGTTTGTAATTCATCCAGCTGCTTGGCCAACACATCAACCTCTCCCTGAAAGGTGTATTGATCCCTAAGAGCTGAGTCCAGGTACTTGTCGCGAATTCTCTGAATTTCTGCGAGAGTAACTCCTGTACCAACCTGTCCTGCCTGGGGATAGACATTTAATGGATCATTTGCTTTCAGACTAATCATTTGTCTGGAATAGCCTGGGGTCTGTGCATTTGTGATATTGTGCCCCGTCACATTCAGTGCTTTCTGATGTGCCTGCACTCCACTCTTGCCAATCTGAAGCCCAAAAAATGCTCCGATACTCATATCCACTCCCTAAATTTTGCAAAAAAAAAGAGCCAGACATCTCACGATGTCTCGCTCTCCATAGCTTTAAAACCAACCATCTGCCATCAATGGCAGACAATAATCTACTGTTTACGCTACCCGGTTTTACCCTAGGCGCTAAAATTCAGGCCCGGTCTCTGATGAAACCCTGGCTTTCTGCGAATCCGCGAATAAGTCACTTCTTCCTGAGCGCTCAAATCACGAACCACCTGAATCATACGATTTACCAGTTTCACTGAAAACTGAAGTACTGACTGATTCTTCTGATTACGATCCTTCAGTTTCAAGGCCACTGCCTTCAAATCCTGGCGTACCCTGGAAAAATCTAGTCCACTTTCTTTGGCTGCCAGTTCAATCTGTTCCACATCCGTACCACGGCACAGGTTTCGTCTGGCTCTTTCAAGTTCTTCCAGTTCCGCAACCAAAAGGGTTTCCTGCCGTACCATCTCACGAAGTCTCATAGCCTCTTGAGGTCCACCTGGCCCCAGAAGCAATTCGCCCTTCTTTTCAGCCAAATCAAGCAGATTCTGGTAAAAGCCAAGCTGGTTCTCAAGATTCCGCTGAATGCTGTCTACTTGCATGATGCTCCCAAACCTAAATTAAGTCATCCAAAACCCCGGAGCCCATTAACCTTTCCGCAACCTTTTCACTATCAACAGTTGCGAAATACGCTTGAACTCCACCTTTGGCAATCAGGTTTCTGATTTCCTCAACCCTCTGATTTACAGCCTCTGGCTGATCCAGAATCTTTCTGGTCAACACCTTGACTGCATCTTTGGCTGAAGCCTGATGACTGGCTGCTGCCCGAAGATTCAGAACAGCAGAATCAGAATCATTTCGAGACTGGGGTATCAAAACCCCTGATGCCTTACCCTGCTCTTCGGCTGACTTGACGGACTTTTTAATATCCTCTGCAAAATCAGCCTTGCCAGACCCCTTGGTCCGATTCAGCTTATCTAAAGGCCTATAGCCTACTGATCCGTCAATTTTCATGTCTACACCTCATTGTCTTCTGCTTCACAATCTTTCCCCTGATCTTATTATCGTCACTTCATGCCCTGGAGTTTAGACCTAATCGTACAAGAAACAACAAAAATGACCTAAAATCCACAAGTTTGGCTGGTAACAGCTTAGCGTTTTACAAGCCGCCCCTCTTTTAAGAACTTAAGAATCACCCTCTCCTCGACCCCTAAAGCCACAGCAATGTCTTCCGCTGTGCTTCCGGGGTGGGCTCGAATGAACTCCCTGACCTTCTGAAAGAGCTCCAGATTCTGTGTTCGTTCATCCTCACCCCTGAGCTGTCTTTCAATATCTTTATCCGATTTCTTCAGATTCATGTCCCAATTCCTCCAGGCTCGGCTTGTTCTTTTCGCGCCAAGACAATAGAAATACACCAAATGGAGTATACCCCAATTGTCTCAGTACAGAAAGACAAGCTCTAATACTCTGGCCTGTACTGAGAACATCATCTACCAGAATAAACTTATCTTCCCTGGATCTGAAATCGTCGTTGGGCAGAAAAAGATCCAGACTGTTTCGGATGCGTTCCTCAGAGGTTTTTAGCTTCTGTGACATTTTTAGATGGTTTCTTAAAAAAGGTGAATCAGATGGCCTCATCCACCTGCCCAGCCAATGCTCTGAACTGCGGGCTGGCACAGCCAGTAAATTAGGTCTTATATTGGAATCAGAAAGCCAGTTTTTGGGTATCTGGAAAAGACTGTCTGGCAAGGATGGTGAAAATCCACTCCGTTTTACACTTATCATAAGCCTTTGAACATCCACATAAGCAAAAAGGCAGCGGAAATGGGGAACATGAAATTCAGAGGCACAGGTAGGGCAGGAACCATTGCTGTCCAAACTGGTTTCACAGCGCAGACACAATCTGTTGGTAACCCCTTTTAGAACACAGGCTTCACAAATGGAAAAACCCTGCTCCTGATTGCACAGAAAGCAGGGTTGCGGATACAGAAAAGATAGAACTGAAGACCTAAGCCTTAACAATCCCTCTTTCACTGAGTTCCAGGAATTCAAGAAGCTGTAACAAGGCCTCAATCGGTTCCAAATCACATTTAATTTCCTCTACTGCCTGAGATACATTATATCCGGATCTGTATAAAAGTTCATAGGCCTGTCTTAATACCCGGCGATCCTCACGGGTGATTCCATTGCGTTCCAGACCAACAGAATTTAATCCAAACACCTTGGCTGGATTTCCCTGAACCTTCATAAAGGGTGGCACATCCTTAGTAACCTTGCTCATTCCACCAATCATGGACATGCTGCCGATCTTGCAAAACTGATGGACTCCCACATAACCCGATATCACGGCCCCGTCCTGCACTTCAACATGGCCTGCTAAAGTAGAAAGATTGGACATAATAACCCGATTTCCTACAATACAGTCATGAGCAATATGAGTGTATGCTAAAAATGTATTATTATCTCCAATCACCGTCCTGCTTCCATCCGAGGTTCCGCGATTGATGGTCACATACTCACGAATGATATTTTCATCCCCAATATCAAGCCAGGTCTGTCCTCCGTCATATTTCAGATCCTGAGTCAAGGAGCCAACAATTGCCCCCTGATAAATCTGGTTGTTTCTACCAAGACGGGTATTTTCTCCAATCAAAACATGAGAATGAATAACAGTACCATCACCAATCCGCACATTTTTTTCTACGGTGGTGAATGGCCCGATAACCACTCCCTCTCCTAATTCCACACCCTCTCCAATCTGGGCAGTAGGATGAATCTGTGCCATAAAATCCGCCTTCGTCTTTATTTTATAAAAAAACTTAAATTACCTTCCACATGAACCTGACCCGCCACACTGGCACGGGCTTCCACTTTCCCGGTATTTCCCCGAAGCTTTAAAACCTGAATAGATAATTCCAGCTGATCCCCAGGGAACACCGGCTTACGGAATTTCACCTGCTCCAGGCCCATAAAAAACGGGGTTTTCCCCTGGTTGTTTGTCATGGATAACAAACAGACACCTGCCACCTGAGCCAGAGCCTCTACAATCAAAACACCTGGCATAACCGGTGTATCCGGAAAATGTCCGTTAAAAAACTCTTCATTGCCTGTAACATTTTTAATTCCAATGGCGCGTTCACCCACAACCAGACTGGTAATCCGATCCACTAGAAGGAATGGATATCGATGGGGGATGACCCGTTTGATATCTTCCAATTCCAAAACCTTTTTATTTGCCCAAGGATTGTCCATAATGATGGCCTTTTCTTCAATTAGTTTTTTCATCAGTCCAATATTTTGCCTGTGTCCAGAACGAATTCCGACAAACCGGCCATGAATTGGCCCTCTTAAGATACATGTATCCCCATAAAAATCCAAAACCTTATGCCAGGCAAATTCCTGATCAAACCTCAAGCCCTCAGAGTTCAGACAACGATTCCCATCCACCACAATTGCATTCTGAAGGCTGCCCCCCAAAGCCTGGCCCCTTGCCTTCAGTCCGTCTACCTCATGCAAAAGGCAGAAGGTTCTGGCCTTCAAAAGGTTTTCCTTTAAATTGAGTTCTGTGAGGTTGATGTCCAGATGCTGGACCCCAATGTAGGTACCACGGTAATCCAGAGTGTAGCTTATACTGAAATGATCATCAGGAAATGCCATTAGTATGGAACCATCATGTTCAACCACACAGGGTTTAACGACCCTCCACACCGGAACAGGCGCATTTTGTTCCACAAATCCTGCCTGTTCAAATGCCTCAATAAAAGCAATTGAGCTACCATCAAGAATTGGTGGTTCATCCGCATTGATTTCAACAAGAATGTTACTCAACCCAGACGCACCTACGGCTGCCATAAAATGTTCAATAGTATGTAAAACCAAATCCCCGTCACTCAGATTGGTTCCCCGGCCCACACCCTGAGCCAAAGACAGATCCACAGACAGGGTTCTCCCCCCCTGGTGAGTCAGTTTAAAAACTATCCCATGATTGGCCGGAGCCGGATTGACCTTCATTTCCACAGCAGTGCCCAGATGTAATCCAATATCCTTAAAAACTACTGCCTGCTTTAAAGTTTTTTGCTTCCGCATTCAAAGGCCTCATTCCTTAATTTTTAACAAAGCCGCCATTTTTAATACCAGCTTTCTCATGGACACCATGCGTCTTGCCGCAGCCTGATCCTTTAAATCTTCCTTATGGTCTCTACAAGGGAATCCAGAAAAATATCCCCCACCATTAAGATCGTGAGTTGCCACAGCTCTTGCCATCAATACTGTATTGCTACCTATGTGGATATGCCCAACACTGCCACTCTGCCCAGCAAAAGTCACAAAGTCACCCAAGGTCGTGGATCCTGAAATCCCGGACTGGGATGCCAGAAGACATCCCCGCCCCATAACCACATTATGGCCTATCTGTACCAGGTTGTCGATTTTTGAACCAGCTCCGATTACAGTATCGCGAAAAGTACCCCGATCTACCGTAGTACCAGAACCAATTTCCACATCATCTTCAATACATACCCCACCGATTTGAGGAATTTTTAAATGTTCTTGACCAATTCGGGTAAATCCAAACCCATCACTGCCTATAACACAGTTTGGTTGCAGCACTACACGGTTGCCAATCTTGCAGTTCTCACGAATCGAGACATTGGAATAAACAGTACAGTCCGAGCCGATCCTGCTTCCCTGTCCCACAAAAACATTTGGATACAAAATGGTATTGGCACCAACTACTGTGCCCTTATCCACAAACACACCGGGATAAACAAGCACAGAAGGGTCTACACTGGCTTCAGGATGAATAAAAGCCTGGGGGCTTCTCTCTGTCTGGGACGGGATGTATTCGTGAAATGCCCCAAGAATTATGGACATGGCCTGATATGGATTGGGCACAAGAATATGGGGGCAAACAAGATCCGAGGTACCCTCAGGAACCACTGCCAAACCGCAGCGGCTATTTTTAACCTTATCAACAAAACGGGGATTTACGGCAAAAACCAGATCGGCGGGGCCCGCATCGTCAATCTCAGATACTCCCGTGATAGGATGCGGGCAGGTTCCCACCAACACTCCACCAGCCAGCGATGCTAGCTCAACTGCCGCAATAGGCCTCATGTACTTCCTGTGCCCCGCGTCATCAGGAACCGCGATTGCGGCTTAACGACCGGTGGCTGGTTTACGATTATTCAACTTTTCAATCAACTCATCAGTTAGATCAACAGTTTTTCCAAAATAAACCTGTTTTGTGTCCATCACAAAATCAAGCTTTTTTAACTTGGCAATCTTATCGATCTCCTTATATACAGTTTGGCGAATTTTTTCAAGCTCGGTATCTTTTTGTTCTTCCAGTTTTTGCTTGTATTCTTCAAATTTGCGCTGCACACTGAACATTCGTCTGGAATAATCCTTCTCCATTTCCTGACGAGCCGTTTCATCTGTTTTAGGGTCATTGATTTTTTTACCCAGCTCATCCAGCTCAGTCTGTTCCTGATTCAAGTCTGCCTGATACCGGCTCTCCCGATTCGAAATTTCGATTCTTAGAATTTTGACCTCATCAAAATAGAATAGGACTTTAGCCATATCTACAGTGCCCAGATTCATAGCACTGCTCATACCAGCACTCACCAAAAAAACTGCTCCAAGTAATAACTGCCTCATATCCTAACCTTTCCCGACTATAGATAGTCACGGGGATTTAAGGGTTTCCCCATTTTTCGAACTTCAAAATGCAAGTGTGGTGCTGTAGACAAACCAGTAGAACCGACCTCGGCGATCTTTTGGCCCCGAATTACTCTTTCCCCTCGCTTCACATGAAGTTTGGAGCAATGAGCATATCTGGTAGTAAGACCACTTCCATGATCCAGAATCACAATATTTCCATAACCCCTGAGCGCGCCTGCAAATACCACCTTTGCATCACTACCCGCATGAATAGGTGTGCCAGTCGGTGCGGCTATATCCAGACCATTGTGTCTTCGCTTTTCCCTTGTAATTGGATGAATTCTCCAGCCAACCTCACTGGACACCCGGCCTTTGACTGGCCATACAAATCGTGGTCCCTTGCCTCTCGCTGCCAGAATTCTTTGCACATTGGCCTCAGACAGATCCTCAACTACAATCCGAACCTTGGCCCCACTGACCAGATTTTTTGAAACATCGGGATTTAACCTCTGCAAATCTTCGAGCTTAATATTGTACTGATTGGCTATGGACCAGAGACTATCCCCTTTTTGAACCACATGCTCAAACTCCTGCTCAAATGGTTGCTCTCGGCCGCGGCGCTGCTGGGCG
>JACFNL010000022.1:27002-39836 GCA_019454875.1 Candidatus Cloacimonadota bacterium
TCCTGCTCAAAAGCCAGATGCAGCTGAAAACCAGGACGAATCGCATTAGGGTTAGTCAATCCATTGTAAAGAACCAGGGTAGAAACTGTCATATCATACAGTCTGGCAATTCTTGAGAGGGTTTCACCGGGCTTTACTGTGTGGATGATAACTGGTCTGGTACTGCTTTCCTGTTCGGCCTCAGAAGTATCTTCCTCAGCAGGTGAGTCAGAGTGCTCTTCCTTGCTGTTTTGAATTAGATGTTCCAGTTCTTCTTCCACAGATTCATCAGGATGAGAGTCCCAGGAAAATTCCTCGCTCAGCTCAGGCAGATAGTCTTCCGGTCGATACTCAAGTTTTTTGATGTCGGCAGCACCTGCCATGCTCAGGGTAAACAAAGAAGACCGTGCCAGATCTGAATCAGCCAGAAACTCAAAACTTTCCGTCAACATAAGGGCTGGACGACTTCTGGGAGACCCCACATGCTCCTGGGAAATAGCGATGCCCTGGAGTATTGCGACTGAGCTAAGACTGATAAGCCAAAGCCAGTAACGATTGCCAATAATTATCTGCATGAATTCAGTCCAATTGGATTTCACATCCTGTGCATCGGAAACAACCCGGCACAAAGTTTACAATTATTAGCAAACCTACTCTGTTTTTGTCCACCAAAGCTTTTTCCTGTTTAAACTATTTCCTGCCGGATTGCGATGATTGTTTCTGGTTCGTTGCTGATTACCTATGCTAGAATCCACTTCCATGAAATCTGATAATAAAGATCTTAACGAAGCCTGTCGCGTTTTTGAAGCCTATCTTCGAAAACATGACCTGAAACTCACCTCACAGAGAATCGACATTCTGAATCACTTTTTACATTCAGGTGCCCATGTAAATGCCGAGGAACTGTTTCATCTGGTCCGTTCCCATCAGCCTAAAATCGGATACAGTACCGTGTATCGTACCTTAAAACTTCTCAAGGAGTGTCAGATTGCCAAAGAGCATAATTTTGGTGATGGGACCATTCGTTATGAAAATGATTTTAACCGTGGCCATCATGACCACCTGATCTGTATGCAATGTGGCACAATCATTGAGTTTGAATGTCCACAGATAGAGGAATGGCAGCAAAAGGTCGCTGAGTCCGAAGGATTTGAACTAGTAGATCATCGCCTTGAGATCTACGGCCGCTGCAAAAACCCGGCGGTTTGCACAAGAAACAAAAAAGTGGAGTAGTGTCATGACTTATTTAAATCGTATTACCCAGTGCTCACAACAGATTAAAAATCTTCTGGGAGCCGATTTTGACACCGTGGAGTTTGGAATCATCTGCGGAAGTGGTCTTGGTTCTCTAGCCGATGAGATTCAATCGGCTAAAGTCATTGAATACTCACAGATTCAAGGCTTTCCCGTATCTTCTGTGGCCGGGCATAAAAGCCGACTGATTGCTGGCTATATCCACAATAAAAAGGTAATTGCATTCCAGGGTCGATTTCACTATTACGAGGGGTATAGTCTGGAAGATGTTACCTTGCCCATTCGTGTATTGAAGGAACTTGGCATCCACACCCTGATAGTCACCAATGCGGCAGGAGGGTTGAATCGCAATTACTCTGTAGGTGATTTGATGCTCATTGATGACCACATCAACTTTATGTTCCAAAATCCATTGATTGGAGCAAACCACGAGGCACTAGGAGCAAGATTTCCTGATATGTCACAACCCTATAGCCAAAATGCTGGTGATCAAATCAGTGCTCTGGCTCTCAAGCTAGGAATTCGCATGCACAGGGGGGTGTATCTAGCTGTTACCGGGCCAAGTTATGAAACCCGCTCCGAGCTTCGCTTTTTTTCGACCATTGCCGATGCTGTGGGCATGTCCACAGTACCTGAAGTGATTGCTGCCAATCATGGAAATATCCCAAAAATTGTGGGAATTTCTGTGATTACCAACAAGGCCACAGGAGAAGATATTCATAAAGAAGACCATAATTCTGTGGTTGCGGCTGCCCAGGCAGCTACTCCAAAGATGGTGCAGCTAGTAAAAGAATTTATCCGGCTCTAGCCCTCATTCTTTACCCTGCTGATCCTATTCATTAACTGACCCTGGTGAGACTCGCCCAAAAATTATATGAAAGAACGACTCAATCCCAATCTGCGCCGCAAGGCTGAAAATATTCTGAAACACTCTGAAACCCTACAGCAGCGGGCCATGCGTGAAGATATCATGCTGGATCCTTCCCGGTACCGTGATGTAGCTAAAGAGCTGAAACAGCACGAGCCCCTGGTCAAAACCTACCAGAAATATCAAAAGCTGGAAGCCGCTGCATCTGAGACGGAAAAACTTTTAAACACTGAAACAGACCCGGAAATTGTACAGATGGCTGAAATGGAACTTGTTTCCGTAGAGGAACAGCTTGAGACCCTAGGCAAGGATTTGGAAATTCTGATGCTGCCCAGAGATCCGATGGATGACAAGAACATTATCGTGGAACTCAGAGCCGGAGCCGGTGGAGAAGAAGCAGCCCTGTTTGTATCCGATTTATACAGAATGTATATCCGTTTTGCCGAACGCGAAGGCTGGAAACATGAACTTCTCTCAGCTACGGAAACCGGAATTGGCGGCTATCGTGACCTCAGTTTTTCCATTGAAGGTGAACTGGTCTTTTCGCGCATGAAATTTGAAAGCGGAGTGCATCGAGTACAGAGAGTACCGGCAACCGAAGCTTCGGGCAGAATTCATACTAGCACCATCACTGTCGCTGTGTTACCTGAAATTGAAGAAGTGGATTTTGAGATCAATCCCAATGATGTGCGGATTGATACATTCTGTTCCTCTGGCCCTGGAGGACAATCTGTGAATACCACCTATTCTGCTGTTCGCCTCACTCATATTCCAACTGGTATGGTAGTTAGCTGCCAGGATGGAAAATCCCAGATCAAGAATAAGGAAAAAGCATTTAAGGTCTTACGGGCAAGGCTCGCTGAGGCGGAACGAAATAAACAAGCCCAGGCTTATGCTGCTCAAAGGCAAAGTCAGGTGGGTTCAGGGGATCGTTCTGAGAAAATCCGTACCTACAACTTTCCTCAGGGAAGAGTTTCTGAGCACCGCATAGGGCTTACAATCCACAACCTGCCTGATGTTTTAGATGGAAATATCGGTATGATCGTCGATTCACTTCTAGCGGCGGATCAGCAGGCCAGATTGGAAGAGTCTTTAAAGGAAACCAGTTAAATGCCCTACCCGCCTGTTGATTTACGGGCCAGAACCCATTATTGCTTTGGGGTGAAAACACTAGGTGAGGCACTAATACCTTCCCCGTCCAGAGAGTGTCTGGAACTTCTTGCCCATGTCCTGAAGTATGAGTCCTCCCAGTCATCCCTGTTTGCAAAACTGGATTCCATTACGCTTGAACCTGAATCTGTGAACCAGTTTCTGGCCCTGATCCAAAGAAGGCAAAAACGGGAGCCATTAGCCTATATTTTGGGAGAGTCCCCATTTTACGGCCGTGACTTTGTTGTAAGTCCCTCTGTTTTGATTCCAAGACCGGAAACCGAGTTTCTCATCGAAGCTCTTTTAAAATTAAAACCCAGACCCCAGCAAACCATACTTGATTTATGCACAGGTAGCGGCTGTATTGCAATTACAAGCAAACTGGAATGTCCCAAAAGTCAGGTATATGGAAGTGATTTAAGCTGGGATGCCCTCACGGTTGCCAAACAAAACAGTCTGCGCTTTAACACAGACATACACTGGATTCAAGCCAACCTGTTAGATCCCATCCGTGGCCGTTTCGACATAATCTTAACCAATCCGCCCTATATTCCTTTGAGCGATTCTGAAGGACTGCAAAAAGATGTAATTGATTACGAGCCTTCCTTGGCACTTTTTGGTGGTTCTAGTGGCATGGAAATCTGCCAGCAAATCCTGTTTTTTTCAGGCCGACATTTAAAGCCACAGGGATATCTGATCATGGAAATCGGTCAGTTTCAATCAGAACCCCTGATCGCATATAGCAAGGATTACCAGTTGCAGTTTATCGAATGTATTTATGACTTCCAAAGGATTGGCCGAATCCTAATTCTGAAAAAAGGTTAACTATGGCACTTAAGGAAAGCAAAGTCCTGGAAAAATACTTTGATACCATCGCTCCAGGGTACGAAACAATGAACTCCCTACTGAGCCTGAACCTTGACCGCTTATGGCGGGCAAGGATGCTTACGAAAATCACTGAATTTGGCCCGAAAACCATTCTTGATGTAGCCTGTGGAACCTGCGATGTTCTTAGACTTTTGGAAGCAGAAGTTAAATCATGCACTGCAGTCGGGCTGGATTTGTCTCACGGAATGTTATCGGTGGCCAAATCCTCACACCCCAGCTTTAAGCTTCTACGGGGTAACGGGGTAGAACTTCCCTTTCCTGACAATAGCTTTGATGCCATAACCATCGCTTTTGGTTTTCGTAATATGCCTTCGCATGAACAGTTTCTCTTAGAGGCCAAAAGAGTCCTTAAAAAAGATGGCCGCCTGTTTATCCTGGAACTGACCCAGCCTGAAAATCGCTTCCTTAAGGTATTGAATTCCGTTTATTTAAGAACTGTCCTGCCTTTTGTTTCAGGATTTTTTGGCAGGGACAAAGAAGCCTATCAATACCTTGCCAACTCAATCCGTCATTTTCCCGATCAGAAAACAGTAATATCAATCATTCTCAAGTGCGGATTTAAGAAAGCTAATTATGAACTACAAACTTTTGGGGTCACAACATTGTTTGTCGCGGACTGCTCATGATAACTTTTTCCTACAAATCGGAACAAAATAATTCAAGGAACCTGCTGATTGAATCGATAGTGAGAAAAACACAGGACTGATATGCATATAAAAAATCTGGCACCTGAAAAACGCCTACTTTTCCTCGTACCCCTTCTTATTTTGTTTATGTCAGGATGTGGAGGCGGCGGAGGCGGTGGTGGAGCAGGCAACAACCAAGGTTCCGCCGGTCAACCGGGAACTGGAACCAACAATGCCCAATCCGTCGTAGCTGCATCCATTTCAGGTAATTTGACTGCTTTGGCAAACTCTGGGGCACAGGCCAGTATTTCCAAGGCCTTTGCTCCTATTCTTTTTTCTAAACAGAATATTACAATCACAGATACAAGAGCCAAAATCAATCTGGAGCAGGTCACCATCAGACTGGAAGCTCAAAGGAATGACCCTTTGAATCCGGCATTGACATTACCAGCAATTCTTCTGGCCGAAACCGTTTCCAATGCGGACGGCAGTTACAATCTTGCGATTACTGAAAGTTCTCTTTCCAAAGCCAGCTGTGGTGCTGAGGCCTGTAAATCCTGGCAGGAGCTTTTAACATTGCCCAATCCAGCGTATCGCCTAAAAATTTCTTTTGTAAGAGGCTCTGGGCAAAGGGCTGACAGTATTGAAAGCAGCGTACAGTTTCGCCCTGTTTATAATAATACTCCCCTGACCATGGGCCAGGCCAGTCAGATTCGTCTTGATGCCACAATCAATATGCTTGATCAGAAAAACACAAGACTTGAGATTGCCAGTACCTTAGGCACACTGATTGTAGAATCAAACATTGATACCTCTGGTAACAATATCGCGGCCTCTACCCCTCTGGTGGTTTTTCGACAGACCGTGGGCTCTGGAAGCGAACAAAGGACAATTCTTGAAGTGGACGGGAACGGAGATGGGGTTTTTGGAGAAGCAGATGATGCCGTACCTGGCAGGGTGTTTCTTGAACCACAGGATCTGGATAAGCCAGAATTCCAGACTTTTTTAGATAAGCCTCTGACTACATTTATTGACACCAATAATTCAGGTAAACCCAGTGTGGTCAACTTTGACACAACAGCCCCCGTATTGCAGTTTGTTTCCCCACTCCCTTCTCAGGTACTGGCCAAACAACCAATCACCATCCGTCTTCAGTATGGAGATGATCTGGGTTTTCAGCTCTCAACCTTAAAAATTTCCACTTCCGCCGGACTGAAAATCACCAATCCCTTTGAACAAATCCCCGCCGGTGCTACAGGAATCAGTGCGCTCACAGGAAAATTCCGCAAAGAAAGGCTCGACTTCACCCAGGTTCAAACTGGTGCTCTAAAAACCCTGGCAACAAGCTCGTGGATGTTGGGAGAAGCCACATTTGTTATTCCTGAGCCTCTTACTGCCTGGGGACCTGGGACCGTGACCTTGACGGCCTCAATTGAAAATTTTTCCAGCAATGCCACCTTGTCTACCGTAACACAATCCATCACATTTTCCGTGGATGGACCCCCAGAATTTATCGACCCGTTTTTATCTATCAACACAGCCGAAGGGGCGACCTATAACGGTTTGAGTAACCAGCCTGTACAGGAGCTTACAGCCCGTGATGTCATGCCCGTCACTGTCCGATATGAGGTCATTCCTGCAAGTGATGCCTCGCGCATGGGATGGTTAAGTCTGAATCTTGGGGGTCTTTTAACCCCAATAAGTCTCAGCGCACAACAGAATCCTGTGGTGACAGTCACTTCCAGCATGCTTCAGGA
Source organism: Candidatus Cloacimonadota bacterium (assembly GCA_019454875.1). Lineage (GTDB taxonomy): Bacteria > Muiribacteriota > UBA6191 > UBA6191 > UBA6191 > UBA6191. The sequence continues at coordinate 33,524 of JACFNL010000022.1, forward strand.
GCCAACCACAAAAATTCTGAAGATGTATTTTTCGGGAACAGTTCCTCAGAATTTCAAAAATCCGCCCCAGATCCGTGTCACAGTAAGAGATGCCGATGGAAATCAGAGCTCAAGAACCATTGGCCTGACTGTGCGCACAGAAAATGTGACTCCAGAATGGGTAAGTATATGCAGTATACCCAAAAACAATTCCAATCTGTTCAGCCTGAACCCCCAGCTAGTCTGTACCAGCAGTGCACTAGCAAATCAATCCGGTCTGGCAAATTGCCAGTCTGGAGGTATCGGTCAACTCTCCTTTCCTGAACGGGAACCTGCAACTATTGTTTTGTGTGCCTATGACGAGGATCTGGAAGACCGGGCACGATTTACCCCTGTCTCCATTACATACACAGACCCTACCCAACCCAATCTGCCTTCCACAAATTCCTTACAGGGCTCGAATCCTCTGGTGTTACCGGGAACAGAACTCGCCTCCAAGCAATTTCGTCTGTTACGGTCAAGCACTGGAACTTTTGTTTTGACTGCCAGCAATGCGGGAACTATCACCTGGTTTGACTGGACACCCCCTAGCATTTACGGGTTAAGCACAACCCAAATCTCCTGGAGAATGGGAGACGGAATTGTTACCCTGCCCCTTATCACCAGTATCCTGGATGTAATTACCGTACCCGATGCACCAGTGCTTAGCAGCTTGAGTGCCTCCGGTTCAAAAACCAACAATGAGTTTTATGCTTCCAACGGGCTCAGCACCCTGGCTGGAATTGATGAGTTCCGCCCCTATTTAAGTGATTTGAACCAGCCCATTAACCTAAGTCTGTTACCCAAACGAATTAATGCCAGACAGGGAGAGCTGTACTCTCTGACCCTCTTTGCCGAGGATGATGAAACCCCTCTGCCTCAGGTAAGTCTTTTTGACTCCGTGTTTGTATCCGATTCCAGTGGAACCATCCTTACTGATACCTGGTTAAAGCGGCAGACAGCTACAGGGGAAGACCGATTCCGCAAAGCCATATTAAGTGGAACCCCCACCAATGCTGATGCCTTAAAAACAATGGTTGTCACCGTCGTCACTACAGATCCAACTCTGGAATCCAATCCTGTTTCACGATTCTATAGAATCCCCATTGAAATTCTGGACCAGAACGATCCTCCCCGCTTCTCAGCCATACAGTCCGATGCATTGACCAATATTCCTGCAACCACTGCTGCTCAATCCTCGGAATCTGTCACAATCACAATCAATGCCACAGAAGATCAATTGCTTAGATTCTACATTCATGCATTTGATACAGACCCTGTTGGCAGCCCTTTTCGTGATGCCTCCCGATTTGTGTTTTCCCGCAATGAAGACCAGCTAAACACCAAAATTTCCAAAATGGAAGTGACTACATCTGCCAGTGACCCAAGTCGGGTTGTTGCCCTGTTTGAGTGGAGACCTGAATCCAGAGACACAAATGAATCCATCCCTGAGGGGGTCAATCAGGTAAGACAAAATCGCATGCAGGTGATCGTCAGGGCATTGTGTCCTACCGATCTCTTTTTTGGCACAACCTGTCTTGAACCTAGTAGAACCATTGATATAAATCTTAATGTTCAGGCTGTAGATGACCCGCCTATTTTTGATAGACTGACTGTCAATGGCTCAATTCAGGCCAACCCTTCGGCTCCCATCAGGCTGACCCAGGGACAGACAGTAGACCTTTTGCAATTTGTCAGGGAGGAGGAGGCTGGACAGCTTCTGGACCAGATTCAAATCATCAATCCTGATGCAACCCTGTCTTTTCTTTTAAATGGGGTCAGTCGCAGCTTAAATGATGGAAACCCTCTTGGCTCAAGCATCCGTATGCAGGGAGTTCCTTCCAACGACTCCGTAGATTATGTAGAAAGAACCATTGATGGAGTCGTACAGTTTGTTCCCAAAACTGTAAGTCTCTCCCTCAGGGCTGTTCCCCGCGGCTCCAGCGTAATCAGTACCAGGGTTCTCAGCTTTGAGATTGAGGATGGCCCCGATGCCCCTACATTTACTGGTTTGCCCAATCCGGCAATCTATACAGTGGATGAAAGACAAAGTCTTGATTTGACTCTTGTTGCCACCAATACATTAGATAAAAACCCCGCTTTCAAAACAGGATTTATTTTCAGAAGTGTCACCAATCAGCTACCCAACCCTGTGGGTAATTTCCAGGTATTTTCCTCCAGTACCTCAAGCCAGAACACAACCGGACGGCTTGTCTGGACACCGGGCACAGAACATACCAATGGAGTCAATGACAAATCCCACACTGTAGGGATTGAGGTATGTCTTCAGGCCAGCCCAACCACTTGTCGACAGCAACAGATTGTCATTAATGTCAGGGCTGTGGATGATCCCCCTCAGATTTTCTGGGGGGCCCAAGGCCGGGATCTGGTTGCCAACCCATTTACTGTGAATAATCCCTTTACTGTACAGGAAAACAGCAGCTTTTCCCAGATTGTAAAAGCCATTGATCCGGACGGAGAAAGAGTAGGAATTACGGCTGAGTTCAAGCTTGTGAGTCCTTCTCAGGTACCGGGACAGTACACCACCATCGTTGCTGGAGTGCCTTTGATTGGTGCAGGCAGTGGAAAAACTGCTGATATTGTCCCAATCACCAATACACCTTCTGAACAAAACCCAGCCCCCGACATCAATGGCTTCCAGCCACCTGCTGAAATGACTGTGGGCTGGAATAGCATAGACTGGCAAAGCATAAGCACCTCGGCGGCCCTTCCTAGCACAGCTCTTTATGAGCTTACTATTCGGGCAGTCCCTGTAGGCTCTGCTATCACAGAGGTCAAGCTTCCTATCCTGTTGCAGTCCGTAAATGACGCTCCTTCGTTTACCACCTCTGTAATCCCCGGTTTTGTTGGGCAGAACAGTCTTGCTGGTACCGTAGTAGCTACTCTTACAGACCTGATTTCTGATGAGGAAAACCATCCTGTTCGTTTTACTATCACCAACCGTTTCGGTAATACCCAGAATTTTGTGGAGCCTCTGCTTGTAAATGGAAATCAGGTCGTGCTCAGTGCTGTCCCTGGTGAAAACAATGTAGGCACACATCAGATTGAGGTCAGGGCTGATGAAGAAGGTATTGACGACCCATTAACCACGGTTCGAGTCCTGAGTTTTCTGGTGAGAGACTCCAATGATGCTCCTTTTTTTGTAAACAGTTTTGAAAGTGCTCAGAATGTTCAGGAAGGCAGTACCAGTGTTTTAAGTATTGGAATTATCGATCGGGATCTGGCAAGCTCCCCCCAGTCCGAAGCACTTTCTTACATATTTGAGTACAGTCTCAACAGCTCACCATTTGTGACCATGAGCTTTCAAAGTACGGGTTCCGGTACTAGCACCACATTCAGTACTGCCCTGCCCTACAATATTGCCTGGACTACAATGCCAGTATCCCCTGTGAGTGGACAAACAGGTCTGAATGTAACAGTAAATCCAAGCTCTCTTCCTGATTTTGCTTCCCGAACCCTTGTTATGAAAATACTGGCAACCGACAGTTTTGAGTCCCAGCTTTTAAGTACTCAGACTTCCCTGACCTATGTCATTCGGCCCGTAGATGACATACCCCAGTTTACCCACCTGCAAAGTGTCACACTGACTCCGGGTGCATCCTTTAGTCAGATCTGCTTTGATAACCCCTGCACCGAGTCCGGAAGAATTGTCAGGCAGTCCCAGTCCCGTTCCTTCCACATGACTTCCTACAACGCCGAAAGCAATACTGTAGATCCGGTCATGTTTCAATTTGCCAGTCTTTTCGGAAGCACAGTACTGAGCACTACCCCTGTTGGAGTGAGCCTAATCAGCACAACCAATATTTCAGCCAATACTGCCTCCGCCACATTTCAAATCTCCCCAACCAACTCCCAGATTGGTTTAAATCGCCTTACACTTCTGGTCGAGGACAAAACGGACAACGACATCAACTCCGTAAATATCCGCCAGTTTTCAACCCATACACTAGGATGGTTTGTGCAGGACTTGGCAGACCCTCCGACCATTGTTAACATTCGCTGTCTCAGTGAGGGCTGTGTGTACACAACCAGCGGGGTTGTAGAAATCCTGGAAGATATTCCATTTGGGCTTGAAATTACCCTGACTGATCCCGATTTATTCTCACCCAAATCATTCGCTCCTGAAGAAGTCCAATTCATGCAAAGTGTTATGGGCTTGTCCGTAACATCCATCAATCAGATAGCCTCTACTCTTTTTGCCAGTGAATATTTTGAATATGTCCTAACCAACCTGACCCCATTTCCAGGTTTCCGAATTTCGTCTGTCGCCTCCCCTACAACTACCCTGTTTGCCTTTTCCACTCCATCCAATCTTGTTTTAACCAGTACAACCTCTGTAATTCAGATGCAGTGGTCCTCACCTACGGATCAATATACCTTTCCAAAATTGGGCCAAAACATTACCTGGAACTTCAGAGCCCGTTCATTTGCTGCCAATTCTATCGACTCTACGCGGCCTTCCAGTGTCTCTACAGGAGTGGTAGTCCGTGTTATTCCTGTGAATGACAGACCAGCCATTTTAAACACCCAGACCGAGGCTCAGGCTACTGAGGGTCTGCCATTTACATTCCAGGTTGTGGCCACAGACGAGGAAGAGGCCAACCTGAATTACCTGTTTGACGGTCAGGTACCTGGCAATATGAGTGTGTCTCCGGCGGGACTCATTCAGTGGTTGCCTACCAACGACGATACAGCCAATGATTTTTACGACATCAGAGTATTTGTTCAGGATAATGGCAAAGTCAGCAGTGCCAGTCTTGATACTACAACCCCTTTATCTTCTGGTATCTACAGTCTAAGAGTGTTTTTAACCGATGTTGATGCCCCAGCAATTCATGATTCTGTGTACACACCGGCAACTACAGCTGTGGAAGACCTTCTTTATGCAGCCCAAATCAGATTTACCGATCAGGACAAGTTTGATATACCTCACTATTTTCTTGAGTATATCAGGCGCAATGGGCAGCCAATTACCAGTAATTTTAATGTTCAGGAAGTGGACAACTCTGTGGATGGAAATGGCAGAGGGCCTGTTCAGATCACCTGGACCCCCGCACTTTCAGGAACTTATGATATTCGCCTAAGAGTCAGTTCTGTTAAAAATGCCATTGTCAGAAGTTCAGTTTTTTATGACTTTCAGGTTCAGGTAGAAGAAGTTAATGACCCTCCTGTATTTGCTCCCATCGATCCTAGCCCTCTGTTTGAAAATGTCCCCTATATTCGTAACATTGTCATTACAGATGAAGACGGGGATATCCCTGTATTGAGCCTTGGTGGCAGTCCAGGTTGTTCCATGCCTTCTTTTTTGCAGCTCAGTGCCGTGGAAAGAAGAATCAGTGGTGGCACCAATCTTTCTGGTTTTGAGGACCAGGAAGTCAGTTTAGGAACAACCCCGTTGCAGACTTATCAAATCTGTCTTGAAGCCAACGACGGGCAAATCACCACTACCTATGCTTATGTGTTAAACATAAGAGCATCCAACAACCCCCCAACCATTGTCAGGATGTATTCAAAAGCAGGGTCGGATCCTGTTTCCAATCAGTTAGAACAGAGCCAGATTCTGGAATCTGTGGAACCAATCTCAGCGCTACCCATTCAGAACAGAAGAATTACCCTAAGAGAAGACCTGACCAATCAGATTACCCTGGAATTTTATAATGAGGAAGGGGATCAACCCCAGGTTTTTAACCTCGCTCAGGGACCGGTTGGGGTATCTTTAAATACGACACAATCCACATCCAAGACAGCCCTTCTGACCCTGACATGGACTCCTGGTTCATCCCATGTTACTAAGGCACCAGATGGAACCCCGGTTCCCGGAAAGACTCCCATATTGTTTAGGATTACCGGCACGGATAACCGGAGTGCAGCTACCAGCTTCGAGTTTGAGGCTGATGTATTGGACAACCCTACCAAACCCTGTGTACGGCTTGTCAATGCGAGTTGCGTATCGAATCCCACTACAGCTACAATTTTCAGAAATGTCAACGAGGACCAGATTCAAAGCCTGTTTCTGGACGCCGTGGACTTCGATCCAAACAGCACTCTGTCCTACAGCATTGTGACCTCCTTGCAGACAAACCCACACCCTGTAAGTCCCATCTATCTGCATAATGTAGCCAACAACCCCCGACTGAAACTGGAGCTTGCTTCCAATGGCAACCTGACCTTTCTGGCAGAAGTTTCCGAAGCCAATATTTTGGGAACCACTGCTGGAGTCCGTAATATGGTACCGGTGACATTTTCCATTTGTGGTACAAGCCGGCTTGACTCC
>JACFNL010000168.1 GCA_019454875.1 Candidatus Cloacimonadota bacterium
CCTCCAGAAAAGAACGATCCTCATCTGTAATCAGAGGATAGGGAATGGAAAATTTTTCCTGGAATTTTTCGTGCATCTTGATGGGATTGTCATTGATGCCCACAATTTCACATCCTAGCGACTGAAAGTTCTGGTACTGAGCCGTAAAATCACAGGCCTGGGTTGTGCAGCCAGGGGTATTGTCCTTAGGATAAAAATAAAGGATTGACCATTTCCCCATAAGGTCTTTTGAAGTGAGTTTTCCGTGAATTGTTGCAGGTAAATCAAACTCTTTTATATTCATATTAACTTCCCTTTCGTATAATGCGGCCCATGTTTCAGCCTGATCAGATATCAATCCATCGCATCGTAGCCTATAACCTGCACAAAGGGCCAGCTCTTGCCATTGTTACCGAACTCAATGCCAAAGGTCTTCGCATCCAGATCAAGAACCGCAAGGAATTCCCCATCAAAAGAAATGAGGTCTTTGCCTGCGGCCCTGATATCGGGAATAACCCTGAGCGATTTGTACCCATCCTTGAAGAATATGAAAACCAGTCCATATTACTCAGTAAAGAAACCGATGCCGAACTTCTGCACCAGATGCTTTTGGAAGACCCGGAAAAAGGATATGAGTTTTCTGAACTTGTGGCCCTGTATTTTGGGGCAAATGCCAAACTTACAGATGCATTGGCCCTAGCACTGGTGTTAGAGCGGGATAGCTACTACTTCAAACGCAAAAAAGATTTCTGGTTGCCCAACACCCCGGAACTGATTGAACAGTATCGGGCCCAAGTCAGGCGCATGGAAGAGAGACAGAGAGCCCAAAAAATGCAGCTGGATTTTCTGAATGGCCTCGGACCTGTGGGCCAGGAAGAAAAGGAGTCCGACTTTGTCAAAGACCTGATTGAACTGAGTGGCATGTGGAAAAATGATCTGGTGGATCGCTATTTTGATGTTTTGCAGCAGGCTGGGATTAAGGATCGGTTTTTATTAAGAAGGTTTTTGGTGGAACGATCCATTGTGTCACCTGATTTTTCCTTTGAACTACTGGAAAGTGCCTATCCTTTAAAATTCTCCGATAATTTTATCAGTTACCTGAAAGAATACCCCAAACCAAAACAGGATGTATTGGCTGTTGAACTTAAAGAATTTGAAGATCTGAGGCATATCTTTGCCACCACGGTAGATTCCAGCTCCACAATGGATCGGGACGATGCCATCAGCTACACGGCTGAACGCGGATTTATGATGCATATTGCCCTGGTATCCGCCTTTGTAAACGGGGATACCAGAATAGAGAAGGAAATCGAAAAACGCCTGACATCTCTTTATTTGCCGGAATTAAAACTTTCCATGTTTCCTGAGGAAACAGTCGTTGAGGATTTATCCCTGGAAGCAGGAAAAGATCGCTTCTGTATGAGTGTTGAGTTTCGTATGGACGGTGAAAATCTGGTTTTTAGAGTGTTTCCCTCTCTGGTTCACATTCATCAGAATCTAAGTTATGGGGATTTGGAGTCCATTAAAGATAAGGAATTTGTCCACTACTATGAATTGGCCGAGAAAATTCGACAGTGGAGAATAAACAACGGTGCGGTGTTGTTTCAAGGCAAAGATCTGGAGTTTGAACTTTTGGAAGAAGTCGAACTATCGGCCCGGGAAATCACTCCTGCCATGCAGGTGATTGCTGAAATGAGTATTGCCGCCAATTATGCCTTTGCCCGTTATTGCGAGGAGAAATCAATTCCCATTCTTTACAGAACTCAAAACGGATCCAGAGACGATATTGCTAAAAGTAGTTTTTACCAGCCCGTCATGACCGATTTTTTTGCTTATTACCATCTGAAAAAAAACTTTGGTCGCACCAGTTTTGATACAAACAGAAAACCCCATGTTTCATTAGGTCTGTCCCACTATACCCAGATGACCTCTCCCATTCGCCGTTACCTTGACTACTTAAACCAGAAACAGATTTACAGGCATTTTCTGGGAGAGGCTCCACTGAGCAAAGAAGAGCTAGATCAACATTTTATGCTGTTTTCAGGTCATCTTCAGGAAATAAACTCCCTGCAGGACAAACGCAAAAAACATTGGTTGATGCGATACATAAATCAGGAGATTGATAAACAGAATGGGAAACCACTGTTTTGCCCTGCCACTTTATTAGAAGTGTTTGAGGAAGATGTTTTGTATTACCTGGAAGATTTTGGCATGATTTTTAAGGGTCGCCGCAATCATGAAAACATGAAAAATGGGGATCGAATCTATATGAAAATCACGGGAGTGAGGCTGATGGATAAAGAAATTATCGGGGAGTTTTCCTTAGCAAAAAACGAAGGAAAGGCCGGGGCATGAAATATTGGATTTGTTGTCTTATTCTGATGCTTTCCCTTGGTTCTTCAACATTTTCTGATTCATCCCAGATGAGCACTGAAGAAGCTGTTGTACTTGGGCTTGTTGAGGGTTTAACAGAATATCTGCCTGTCAGTAGCACCGGACATTTGATTCTGGCCTCCCGCCTGATGGGAATGGATGATTCTGAGGTCAGAAAAGATGCCGTGGATGCCTACACCATTTGCATACAGGCCGGAGCAATTCTAGCCGTGTTAGTTCTCTACTGGAGGCGATTTAAAGCCATGTTACTGGGGGCGGCAGGCAAAGATGATGCCGGTAAAAAAATGGGAATTTTACTGGTGGTTGCCTTTATTCCAGCCGCCGTTTTTGGTCTTCTTTTGAATAAAAAAATCAAAGCGGTGCTTTTTGGCATCTGGCCCATTGTGGCCGCCTGGCTGATTGGTGGTATCGCGATTCTTTGGATTGCCAGAAGCTGGAAAAAGGGTGAGCTTACCGAGTCAGGCAAACCTCTGGAAGATTTGACCTTCAAAGATGCCGTAACCATTGGATTATTGCAGTGTATTGCCATGTGGCCCGGTACAAGCCGCTCCCTGATGACTATTTTAGGCGGTAGATTTGTGGGTCTGAAAATGGATGCCTCTGTAGAGTTTTCCTTTCTTTTGGGGTTAATAACTTTGGGGGCTGCCACGGTCTATGAAGGATATAAAAGCGGGGCTTTGATATTTTCTGTCTTTGGATGGCAGGCACCAATGATCGGATTTGTGGTAGGCTTTATCTCAGCAATCATCTCGGTTAAGTGGATGGTTGGATATATCAACCGTTACGGATTGGCGCTGTTTGGATGGTACAGAATTTTATTGGCCTTTGTAGTTGGCTACTACGCATATACTGGCTATTTTTCCTGAGTGTTCAGTCATTGCTGGCAAATGATATGCCTGATGCCTCAACATTTGGGGACAATCGGACTGAGGTGGTTCCCAAAATACCCTCGGACTCTACATTGTGCCTTCCAGATCCAAATAGCCTGCCTCGGGTCTGTTATCAAAATCACCAAAGTGGGGGACTACAATCCAGGGAGGAATTTAGGGCTTCCCCCGAGGTTCCAAGCTCTGTTCTTTACATTAGGGAGAATGGAACCCCCCTGTTAAGTGCGGACTTTGAAGCTCAGACCCTTTTGCATTTTAATAGTGAGGGGCACTTGATACAGCGGCTGGGCATGGGAAAATACACAGCCTACAGAAATCAAAAGCCTATCACAGAATGCGAGGGAACCAACTGCCACAATTTGTTATCCCCAAAGCCAAATCTTGTGAAGCCAGATCTTCTGCCCGGGGATCTGGTATTCACAGGCAATCTGTTTCCCTGGACCGGCCTTCAAAAAATTCCTGTTACCCATGTATCCGTGGTGGCAGAGATAAGCAGTAGTGGTCCCCTATTTCTAACCAACGACATTTTTGAGCCAGCCAAACTGGAAACCTGGGAAGAACATTCCAAAAACACCCAGAATATAATTGTATTACGACATTCTGGGTTTGCCGCCCGTTTTGTAACAGTTTTACCCAGATTCTTTTTAAAAAGCCTTCCCGTTCCCTACTTCTGTGGCAATTTGATAACCGATCTTTTGGAGGAAGTGAATCCTGAATTGCTTTTGGGATGGACTGAGGTCGATAAAAACTACGCTGAACTGATTCTTTTAAACCTCATGCCACATTTTAAAACCATTTATTTCAGCGTATCCGGTTATGAAAAACCAGATCACTTTTTAGAATCCCGTCAGAAAATGATGCCTGGACTAAGAAGAGATATAGAGTCAGCCATCCGTTGGGACACAAATTATCTCTATCGCATTTTTGAAATTGAGTTTCCTATGCTGCCAATAGGGGTTACAATCCCTGTAATGGAAAAGCTGTCTGGATTTGTTAAATTATATGTTCCGTAAGTTTTAATCTGAAAGGAAGTTATAGTGGGAGAAACAATCAACAAGGAAAAAATCTGTGAGGTACTCAACCAGATTCTGGAAATGGAAATGGCCGGTGTAGTGCGCTACACTCATTATTCCTTTAT
>JACFNL010000023.1 GCA_019454875.1 Candidatus Cloacimonadota bacterium
CAATCGGTAGTCCAGTTATTCCTGTATGGTCGATTCTTACCCCACCAGAGGGTCCTGAGGGACACTCAATACGGTGGGGTTTGTTGTTTCAGGGAGGGATGTCAGAGTGGTCTATAGTGCACGACTCGAAATCGTGTGTCCCAAAAGGACCGTGGGTTCAAATCCCACTCCCTCCGCTCTGAAGAAAAACTTCAGGAACATCTAGTCTTGTTTTCCCAAGGATAGTTTATACTGACCGGATGCCTTGTTTTGTAACTGCCCTGGAGTTCCTGTTATGAACCGTTCTACACCTGATACCCAGGATCTGGAAATGGCAGTTCTTGTATTAAATCCAGACTTGAGAATCAGAAGCTTCACTCCATCAATTAAAAAACTATTTTTTCTGAAGGAACAGGATATTGGTAAACAAATCGAGGAAATTGATGAAATTTTGCACATCAGTCCCGGCCTTATTGAAGACGCAAAAGTAGTTTTAATTTCCAAGCTTGCGCAAGCAAGGGAAGTAGCTGGCAATAATTCCCGGCAGCTCCTTCAAAAAATTGACTTCTGTCCAGACGAACTGGGAGAGGTACAGTTTTTACTGGTGTCATTTTTTGCTGTGGATGGTTTGAAAGAGGCTTCCAGTGCCAAAAGGAAGTCGGATGAACTGCGAAAATCCGTCATGGATGCTTTGATTTCCAACCTGTGTGTATTGGATCGCGAGGGAAACATCCTTGAGGTAAATGAAGGATGGAATCGATTTGCTGAAGACAATGGGGCTTCTATTTGTGAGCGGACAGGAACTGGTTCAAACTATTTGGCGGTTTGTCGGGCTGCGGCAGATTCGGAGGAGTCTTTGGATGCCAAAATGGCAGCTGAGGGGATCTCAGAAGTTTTATCAGGCTCAAAGGATTCATTTGAGATGGAGTACCCTTGTGACTCCCCAGAGGAGATGCGCTGGTATCTGATGCGGGTCACGGCTCTTAAGCGGCCAGAAGGTGGGGCCATTGTTTCCCACATTGATATCAGCTTCAGAAAAAAGGCTGAATCCGCGATTCGGGAAAGTGAGCAAAGATTTCGCATTATGTCTGATCAGGCCCCGGTTCTGATCTGGATGACAGATGAGACTGGAAGGGGAGTGTTTTTTAATAGACTGTGGTTTGAGTTTACGAATCATACTCAGGAGCAGGACCTATTGGATGGCTGGCAGCAGTTTGTTCATCCTGAAGATAAGGAGGAGCTTACCAGGGCATATTGGAATGCAATCCATAATAGAGACACGATTCGTCATGAGTTTCGCTTCCTGCATCACATAAGCGGATATCGCTGGCTGATGCTAGTCGGGGTGCCGAGACATGGCAGTCAGAATGACTACCTGGGACATATTGGGGCATGTTCCGATATCACTGATTTGAAACGCCTTGAAAACGAGCTGAGAAACGCCATCGATAATGCCCAAAAGGCTGACGCAGCCAAGACCATATTTTTGGCAACCATGAGCCATGAAATCCGCACTCCGTTAAATGCCATTATTGGGATGTCTTCGGTCTTACTGGATATGAATCTGAATCCAGAGCAGACAGAAATTGCCAGTATTGTACATAACAATGGGGAGTCTTTGCTGTCCCTGGTTAGTGGGATCTTGGACTACTCCAAAATGGAGGCGGGCCAGGTTGACTTGGAGCACAGATCTTTTGTACTGGAAAGACCGATTTTAAATGCGGTGGAAGCAGTGTACAGACTGGCCCAGAATAAGGGACTACGATTTTCTTATATTATTGATTCTGAGCTACCTATGTATGTCATGGGGGATAGCACAAGGGTTTATCAGGTCAGCTTAAATTTATTGTCAAATGCTTTAAAATTTACAAAGTCTGGTATGGTAAATATCGCCGTTTCAGCCTCTTGGGACGCAACAATTCCCATGATTCAGATTCGTGTAACTGATACGGGGGTTGGCATTGAGGAACAGGCGCAAAAACGAATCTTTGAACCGTTTTTACAGGAAGACTCTTCAACAACTCGCAACTATGGGGGTACAGGACTTGGTTTGGCGATTTGTAAAAAAATTGTCGAGGTAATGGGTGGACGGATCTGGGTGTCTAGCCAAAAGGGTGTTGGATCCGCATTTTTTGTAGAATTTCCGCTAATTCCTGCTGAAGTGGTACAGTCGGTTCCGGATGCACAAGAGTCCATACTGCTTTTGGTTGAAGATCCGAACCAGCAGATAACTTTACGGGGTCAGTTAAAAAGATTGGGCTACTCAATACTCACTTCGTATACCTCTGACTCACAGCCAGTCTCAGCCGTAATTGCTGATGGTAACTCTTTGGCAATGGTTCCGCAAAATTTGGATAAGAACCTGGTTTATGTACTCTGTGAGCCAGGCAATCAATCTCGATTAGATTATGATAAGAGATTGGCTCATCCTGTCAGAATCACAGATCTGCAAAAGATTTTACATCGACGAAATCAAGAAATTAGCAATGGCAGCAGGCCTGCTGATGGCCACGAACCAGGACAGATATTGAGGATTCTTGTAGTCGAGGATAGTGCACCAAACCGCAGATTGATGCAGATATTTTTGTCTCAGCCAGGGTACCAGATTGAATGTGCTGTAGATGGATTACAGGCTCTGGAATATTTAAGGACCCAAGCATTTGATGTAGTGCTATTAGATATTCAGATGCCCGGAATGGATGGGATCACCTGTGCCAAAGAAATTGCAAAAATGATTCCTGAGCCGATTTTCAGGCCAGCCATTATGGCAATTTCTGCAAATGTTTTTTTGCAATATAGACAGGCCTGCGAAGAAGCAGGTATGAGCGCATTTATGGCTAAGCCGATTCGCAAGGAAAAGCTGTTACAAAAAATTACACAGTTAACTCCGATTGTAGATATAAAGCCCCTGATTAATGATATGCAAGGTATGCCTGTTCACGAGCTGAAGAAATATCTGGTAGATCTGGTTACTGGTTGGATACGAGAGCTCCATACTCTTCGTTCAGGATTTGATGAGGCAGCAAGCTTAAATGATTCGACAAAAATAAGTGCTATTCTGCATCAGATTAAGGGTTCAGCAGCCAGCCTGGGTATGAAAAGACTGGCAATTTATTGTCATAACCAGTTTCTAAGACAAAAACATAATATTTCCATGGATCACAGCTCGATAGCCACGGAGCTATTTTGGTTGGCCGAATTTTCCGCCAATCAGTTATTAGCTCAAATATTTGATTCAGGATTGTAAAGGTAGTCCACATTATGAATAATCATTGGTCTTTGTCTGTCTTCTGCCCAAAGGGGTAAATGAGAGACTGCCATCAATAGACAAAACAGCTTCATGCAGCAACAGGTAATTTAGTCAATTTTTGGTTCACTATCTACGGGAGAATTGTTGTCCTGCTGAACGGCCTGGGTCAAACCCTTCAGGCTTCCTCCCTCCATTCCCAGATCCTTTAGAAGTGAATCAATGAGAGGAGCCTGAGCTCGATATCTGAGGGCAGAACCCACTAAATCTTCAGCCAGATTTCCACTACTGTTTGTACCTGATCCTGTACTGGAACGAGTTAAACCATCGACCTGGTAAATCTTGATGCCTTCGATTTGTTGTAGAGGTTTCACGGATTCAGCCAAAATTTCAGGTAGCTTTTCAATTAGAATGGATTTGATTCTCAAAGCAATCTGCTCCGAGTTCAAAAGGTTTTCGGCCTCGTTGATGGCCCGTTTTCCAAAAGCCTCAACCTTATACTTTTCTTCCAGACCAAGAGCCTCAATTTTCATGGATTCCGCCTGGGCGGAAGCTCGAATTTTCATGGATTCAGCATCATCTTCTGCTGCTTTTCTGCCAGCATCGGCCGCAATTGTTAACTTGATAGCATCCCTTTCTGCAAGTTTGGTTGCCTGAATCAGTTCAATGCGTTTTTGTCTTTCAGCAATTTCCGCTTCTCTTGCCGTTACAACCCGCTCTTCTGCTGCGACGGCCTCTGCCTTGGCAACATTGGCTTCTTTCTGGGCATGGGACTGTTCTTTACTTTTTTCGGCAATGGCTATGGCCCTAGACTGTTCCGCTAGTTCCACCGCTTTTTTCTTTTCAATTTCAGCGGATTCAATGGTTTTTTGACGGTTCACATCCTGTTCTTTCAAGTTTTGTTCCGAAGCAATTTTTGCCTGTTCGATTTTCTGTTTTGCCCCAATACTGGCCTCTTCTGACTCCCTGTGTCTTTCAGCCTGTTCTTTGGCAATCTCCATGGCCTGCTGGGCTCGTCGAATTTCAATCTCCCTTTGCTGATCCATTTTGGCGTATTCTTCTTCACGAATAACCTCAAGACGCTTTTTTTCCGCTTCAAGATTTTTTTGTTTAATTTGAAGATCGGTTTCCTGCTCAATGTCATTTCTTTGCTTGCGTCTGGCTTCAATCTGCTCGGTCAGTTTGGTGAGACCCTGTGCATCAAAGGCATTGTCTGGATTAAAGTATTTACGGCTGGTCTGATCAAGACCGGTCAGAGAAACGGCTTCCAGTTCCAATCCATTTTTTAATAAATCCTCTGAAACCACTGTCTGAACTTTCTGTACAAATTCAGCTCTCTGTTCATGGAGCTCTTCCATGGCCATCTCAGCGGCCACGGATCGCAAAGCATCCACAAATTTACCCTCAATCAAGCCCTTCAGGGCCTCGGGATCCATGGTTCTTTCACCAAGGGTCTGAGCAGCATCGGCTATTGCTTCTTCGGTAGGTTTGACCCGGATATAGAACTCAGCCTGAACATCGACCCGCATGCGATCTTTGGTGATAAGAGCCTGTTCATCCTTTCTTTCTACCTCAAGTCTTAAGGTGTTCATGTTCACTGGAATTGTTTCGTGCAGGATAGGAAGCACAAGAGCACCCCCATCGACAATCACAAATTGCCCACCAAAACCGGTCCTCACAAAGGAGAGCTGTTTAGAAGCCCGTCTATAGAGTTTTGCCAGAATCAAACCTATTGCTGAGAAAGAAACCAGCACAACAATACTGATTGCAATTGCAAACTGAAACGAATTTTCCGTCATGGTGTTAATCCTTGTGTTGTTTGTCTTCCGCTGAAACCACCTTGAACCTTGCCCCCTGTCTTTCGACTAGGACGACTACAGAGCCAGTGGGAAAGGTCTGGTCTGAAACATCCGGTTCTACCAGTACATAGTGAGTTTTTCCAAATGCATCTGAAACCTTGGCTTGAGTGGGACTGCCAAGTCGCGCAGTTCCGATGATTATTTCGGCCCTTAGTCCTATAAAAGAATCCTGGGATACGGCACTGCTTTCATCTTTAGGCAAAAAGGGATGTATCCATTTTATTATCCATTTCAAGGGATAAAAGCTCAAAAAAATACAGAGGGGGAAGATGATAATCCCAGGTATGCTATACCCGGAAAAATAAAGGGACAGAGCCTGGGTACTTAGCCCTAGGACCCCATAAATGGATAAAAACAGGATTAACAGAACTACGGCAGGCACCGGTCCAGGGCACAACCAGCCCATAATTTTAGGCAGGAAATTTAACTTTGCCGTCGCAGAATCAGGATCAAATGAGAATAAGGAGTCAGGAATCAGGGTGTCTAAAAATCGAAAAAGCCCTAAACCCAGCAACAGGGAAACAAATTCCAATACAGCAATTCCACAGACAAGCAGTAGAGATACTGTAAAGGCCAGATTATTATGAAGATTCAAAAAATCCAACATCACAACCAGAGTACCAGTTTCGCTGCGAGTTGTCTGTAACTTTTTACTTCCTGACTCGTATTGAGATCCATGGACTGCAAATTTAAGTGTTTATTGATGGGAATCACCCTGTCAATGTTACTTATGGGCTGTGAAAAAAAGCAGGATGAACAAGCATTGGATACTGACCCTGCACCTCAGGTGGCTGCAACCACCCGTCAGAACAATCCAGCTGGTGAAGCCACGCCAGATATACAGCCGACTTTGAGAATGGAGGAGGCAAGCCCTCCAGTCCAGACTGTCAATAGAACCCAGGTGGCAGATGTGGAATTTGACTCTTCTATGGACAGTTCCAGTTGTAGCCAGATAGTGGCAGATGCCAGAACATCGGGCAAAAAACACTTTGTGGTTTCGTTTGAAGGTCTTGCCTCTCATGGAGCTGGTTTTGTGAGGCGTAATCTCATGAGCAAACTTCAGTCTGAGTTTGGCCGTGGGTTTGCCACCATAAATTACAGTTGGAGGCAGTCTTCCAAGGCCCATTCCTGTGCAGTTCAGTGGGCCCGGAGTATAGGGGCCGATCATCAGATTTCGGTGGTAGGGCATAGCTTTGGGGCGGGTATCGCAACCTTTGATTTTGCGGAAAAATTAAAGAATAGCGGTCTAAAAATTCGTTATGCCGTCACTCTTGATCCCAGAAATTGGACCAATGATGCCAAATTTATGAGTTCTCGCGAATTTAATCAGTACCAAAAGCCAGCCAATGTAGAAAAACATATTAATTTCTGGCAGGGGAGTGGGCTAAGAGGCTACGGTGTATCGGGAGCTGAAAACCATGAAATCAAGGATTCTGGTCATACAGGGCTGCCTGCAAATCCCAAAGTTCATGAGATTGTCCGGGCTTTGTTTTTGGCGGAAATCCAATCTCCTGTTTCAGTTTCAGAACCAGTAGTGCTCCAGGAGGAATCGGATCCTGGTTTTGGTGGACTTACGGACTAGTATTTTGCTGGTACATGTTCTAGCTATACTTTGCAATGTCCTTTGGTCCCTGTCCTATGTGTTTTACAAGGATTCAACCCACTTTTTGACACCATCAGCCATAGTGTTCTGGAGATATACACTTGGCATTCTTTTTATGCTGCCAATTCTGGTCTTACTCCGTTTACAGATTCGTGAGCAGACCGATTGGTCTAAAACTCGACAGATTCTGTGGTCAGCTTTTGTAATAGGGGCTGTTGGGTACTTTTTAACCCCATTTATTAAACTATATGGAATTATGGATTCCAGGGCTACTAGTGCAGGAATATTGGTCGTGACAACTCCGGTCTGTACCATGTTTTTGGCTTGGATTTTTCTAAGAGAGAGACTTAGCAAAAACTCAATATGGGGCATTGTTCTTGTGTGTATTGGTGTGTTGATTTTATCCGGTGTCGCCCAAAGCGGGCTTTTAGCAGGAGAACTACTGCCCAATCTGGTAATTTTATTCAGTATTGTGATTGAGTCAGTCCAGGGACCGGTAGCAAAACTGGCTGTTCAGGTGATACACCCATTCCTGCTGGCCTTTTTTGCCTATATTGTGGGTAGTCTAATGGCATTGGTCTGGAATTTTGGTGCTTCGGAATCTCTTTCGGCCAGTGCTGGGGAATTCCCGTGGATGGGAATTTTGTATTTGTCTTTAGTTTGCACGACAGTGGCCAATACCCTGTGGTACTGGGTGGTTCAAAAAATGCCCTTGTCAAAAGCGGCGGTTTACATTTATATCCAGCCAGTTGGCTCAGCACTATTTGCCTGGTTCTGGCTTGGTGAGCATTTTGGTTTCAGTGATTTAATGGCATTTGGCCTTATCTTTGTTGGGATTTATCTGGCTCAAAAGAACTGATACTTCTTTCCAAGGATTAAGATTTGTGTTATACCGCCAGAAAATTTGGGCTGTGTTCAAAGGAGCATTTTGTGTCAGAGTCCAGTGCCTTTATTGTGATTCCCTGTTTTGTGGCCCCATCCAAGATTCATATCGGTGGAACAGGATATTTTGTCAGTGAACCTGTGGCACCAGGGCAGTTTGTTATTGCGCCCACAAACATTCATCAGGTATTAAAAATTGATGAGCTCAACAATTTGCCAGCTAATTTACAGGCGGCCTCTGTAGAGTGGTTTGATGAGCATTTTGTAGTTTCCAATCATTGGGACAGGGAGTGTTATATGAATCATTCCTTTGAGCCAAACTGTCATTATCATCTTGGATTTACCATTGCCATCAAACCCATGCTTGCAGGGGAAGAAATTACGGTTGATTATCGATTTTTATTGATGGAAGGGTATGCGGCTGAATTTTTGGATTCTGTGACCAATCAACCAGTAATAGGATTGCCGTTTGTGGAGAAAATGGCTCGAAGTGCGGAGATTCTGGGCCAGATTTATGGAAGGCCTAAGCTGAAATAATGGTTATTGCAGTAGCCCTGGTTTGCAATTTACTGTGGTCTTTATCCTATGTCTTTCAAAAGGAAGCATCCCTGGTACTTCCGGTGGCCCTGATTGTGGCAATTCGATTCCTGCTTGGTGCCTTAGCCATGCTTCCTGTTCTTTGGTTTTTGCGCGGGGATATTTATAGGGAGTCCTTGGGAAGTATTAGACCTAGAGGGATTCTTGGGGCAGTTTCCATTGGTTTTTTCTGCTACTTTCTCAGTCCTGGGTTTCAACTGTATGGGATTCAGGAGGGAAGGGCTAGCAGTGCCGGTATTCTGGTGGTCACTGAGCCTGTGTTTGGCCTGGTACTGGCCTGGTTGTTTTTAGGAGAGGTTATCACCAGAAGGGTTTTGTTTGGGCTTTTGTTCATATTAAGTGGGGTTATGATTTTATCTGGGGTATTACAATCAGGAAGGTTTCTTGGGGGCGAGCTAGTGCCAAACCTTATAATTCTGACGAGTATATTTCTGGAGTCATTGCAGGGACCAATTTCCAAAAAAACCATGGTATCCATGCACCCTTTCCTGATGGCGTTTATTGCATACTTAAGTGGTGGTGTTCTGGCATTGTTATGGTGTTTTTCTGTAGGGCAGTTTCCGTTTGAGATTAAGGCAGACTTTCCCTGGAGCGCAATATTTTATCTTGCCTTCATCTGTACAACTACGGCCTATTCCCTCTGGTACTGGGTATTAAAGAGAATGCCACTTTCCAAGGCGGTTTTGTTTATTTATGTGCAACCAGTCAGTGCCTCCGTGTTTGCCTGGTTATGGCTGGGAGAAACCCTTAAGGCTACTGATATTCTAGGAGGAATTTTTATTCTTTTGGGAATTCTTGTGGCTCAGGGCATTGGTCACAATAGACAGAGTTCCGTATCGTCCTGATATTTTTCATTTTCAATATCAAGTTTGAGTGGAGTGACTGCGGTTTGAATCAGATCCTTGGCCCATCTGGGTAGTTCAGGATGTAGTCCATAATAAACCCATTGTCCCTGACGGCGATCCAAAAGAACTTTTTGGAGGCGAAGCTGGGCTAGATGACGGGATACCCTTGGCTGCGGCAGATTCAGGGTCTGAGTCAAATCTCCTACAGATTGTTCTCCCCTGAGCATGATAAGCTTTAGGCAGTTTAGCCTGGATTCATCAGCCAGACATTTTATGAGATCAATGACATTCATGACTCAGGTATCGGATGGATTTCCAAAAAAAGTATCACTTTGTTGGCATTGCGATGTGAAAAACAGGATCACCTTTGATTACTACATCGCCACTGAGTTTACCGGACTCGAGAATTCCGCTTTGGGATGCACGAACCCAGGTGCTTTTACGGGAATAATAGGGAGTGGAAAAAGGGCTGTTCAGGGTTTTAACGGACTTCATGTTTAATGCCTCGAGGACAAGATAAACACCGTTTAACAGTTTGAATCATAAGGGATGTGTCAGAACTGATTCTTCTGATGATTTCCATTCCGACAATTTCGTCCCCGTGAATTGCTCCAAAAATGAGGCATAAAACGGCATAAATAATTAGCATAGTGGCAGAGCATACCATGATAACCTTATAATCTCCCATCCAGTATTAAGGAGTTTGAATCATGAGTGATAGTTTTGAAGTACAGGCAGATCGGCTTGAGGTAATGGTAGAAGAGCTTCAGAAGGCAATTTCCCATGCCAGAATTGCAGCTTCCCATTTTCGTGAGGGTGAGGTTCCCCGGGCTACAGCCCATGTGCTGGCAGTACAGGGGCACCTGTCCAAATCCAAATCTCTGGTTTTGGAGATAGCCGAGCAACATAGTCGACACGCATTAGTCTGAGGGGAAATAGTTATGAGTACCATCCAGGTTGTATTTCTGACATCAGATAAAGTTGGTGCTGATGAGCCTGCACTCGGGAGCAGGTTGATGACAGGAGTCGTGGATTTACTGGATCAATTGCCAGTGTTGGTGAAAAGTGTTTTATTGACAAACACGGCAGTGTTTTTAGCCACCAAAAATTCGGATACAATTACATCCTTAAAACGACTTGAGGGGCAGGGTGTGGAAATTTTGGTCTGTACTACCTGTCTCAATCATTTCGGACTGATGGAATCTTTGCAGGTTGGGAAGGCTAGCGACGCAAAGACGATCCTGAGCACTATGGTATTAGCCGACAAGGTGCTTAAATTTTAATTCTGGATATGGTGATTATATGCAATCAGTTGCTTCATTGATTCTTCGTGTAACTTTTGGTTTGACCATGCTTATTGCCCACGGCTGGCCAAAGCTTGCCACCTTTTCGGAAAGGGCCGCTAAATTTCCTGATCCTTTAGGTGTTGGCTCACAGTTGAGCCTGGTTCTGGCAGTTGGTGCTGAAGTCGGATGTTCCATTCTTCTCATACTAGGGCTTTTTACCCGGGTTGCCTGTATTCCACTAATAATTACTATGATAGTAGCCGGGTTTGTTATTCATGGTCAGGATCCCTGGGGCCGTAAGGAACTGGCTTTTGTGTATCTTTATGTTTATGTGGCCCTGCTGTTTCTCGGATCAGGAGCATTCAGCGCACAACACTATCTGAAACACCGATTTCAGAATGCCCCAAAACCACTTCGCTGGATTCTGGAAGCCTAGGCTGGATACAATGCAGGAGAATATCACTTTGCCGGGAAGGGAAAAATACCGTAAACCGGCCATGTTTATTTTTAGCTGTCTTGTATTTCTTGGCCTCATGCTCTCCATCTCCTACAGAGTTTATGGGCCTCCACAAATTCAGATAACCCATAGACCCAGATTAAATACAGAGGCCTTGGAGAGTCTTTTAAAACCAGGGGATCTGGTGTTTCAGACAACAGTTTCAGCCCAATCCGGGCCCATTGCCAGGGCCACTCATTCCCCCCTGACCCATGTAGGAATAGTATTTCAGGAAAAAGGAAAATGGTTGGTTCTTGAGGCTGTGCAGCCAGTGAAGATCACACCGTTTGCCCAGTTCAAGTCTGTGGGCAAGGAGGGGGCAATCTGCATCAGGCGGCCTCAGGCAGAATTTGATGTTAATAAAGTCATTGAGGCTGGCAAGCAATGGCTTGATGGCCCATATGACTATTTGTTCGGTTGGGGCGATGACAAGATGTATTGCTCAGAACTGGTCTACAAGGCTTTTGAAAAGGGAGCATCCCTCAAGCTTGGTGATTTGCAGGCAGTAGAAACCCTGGATTTTTCCTCTCTTGCTGTGCAGGAGCTGATGATTCACAGACTGAACCTTGATTTTGGAGTGAGCGAACGGTATCAGTACCATTCTAATCTGATGCATTACAAAACCTTTCTGGCCTGGAGAAACTCGCAGGACTGGAAGCCTGAGCTTTTTAGTGAAGACACACTAAACTATTTAAAAAGCCCCATTCTGACCCCGATCAGCCAGTTTCGCTCTAAACTTCTAACCACAGTTTATTGTGAATACCAGATAGACTAGACCCGCTATACACGATACTTAAATACTATAGTATATAGTAGAAAACTACTAAATTGCCCCATATCCCATGTTGGTGCTAGGATGTATCCAAGGAGGCAATCTGTCATGAAGATCCGCACCAAAATATTGATTTTAGCCTTGATTCCAGGACTTACTCTGGTGTTTTTGAGTATCAAAGCCTGGTTTGAGATGAAGCATCTTCAGGAACAGGCTCGAATTCTGGCTGAGGACGAACTTCTGAGTCTGATGGATCAGAATTTGTTGCCTCTATTGAATCGTGATCTTTTGCCTCTGATGAATCAGCAGATGTTACCTTTGATTCAGGAGGATGTGCAGAAGTTGCACTGGCTGCATCAGAGTGTGCAGCTTCTTTTAAACGCAGATCGGGATGCTTATCAGGCTATTCTGGCAGAGCGGGAGATCTTGGCCGGGAGCACTAAAACTGAGTTCTGGTTAAAGGAGCATAAAGACAATCTGTCTCAGATAGATCAAAGAATGAAACAGGCAACTGCAAATGAGGACGGAAAAGGGTTGCCACTGGCGGAATCATTCTTTTTAGGGTTCTCATCCTGGAAAAGTACCACCTCATCCCTGGTAGATAGTTTTATCAGAGGCCGAATCAGTCCTTCACAGGTTCAGGAGCAGTCGGAACAGTCCATGAGACAGTTTTCTGCCATACGGAGCCTGATTGATCAGCTTCAGGATGTGCGGGACGAACAGATTACCGAGATTTTCAAAGGTATGGAGTCCAAAAGAAGCTTGATTCTCTTAAAGCGGGCCGAAGTCGAGAATAACCGAAATCTGATTGAAGGAGAGAGAGCCGAGGCATTGGAGGCTCTAAAGCAGATGGGTATCAGAACCAACCGCTCCGTAATGGCATTTGGTGCTTTGGCAATTTTATCTCTGATATTGTGTATGGGTCTTGGGTTCTGGTTGTCCATATCGATTCTGGTTCCTTTGAAAAAGACACTTAAGTTTGCGGCAGATACGGCTAGTGGCGATCTAAGTATTCGAATGCAGGTCCAGTCCCGCGATGAGCTTGGAGAGTTGGTTCTGGCCTTAAATAAAATGGCCCAGGGCCTTGAAAGCAAGGCCAATCTTGCTGCAAGCATAGCCTCAGGTGATTTGCAGAGGCAGCCTGAGTTGTTATCCCATCGGGATTCATTAGGTCATGCATTGGCAGATATGTCGGAATCATTAAATGAATTGATAGGCACCATGTCCGGGGTGGCTAACAATGTGTTTTGTGGATCTGAGGAATTGTCTTCTGCCAGCAGGGCTTTGGCCGAAGGCGCACAGACACAGGCAGCATCACTTGAGGAAATTTCGGCTGGTATGACAGAGGTGTCCTCGCAGGCCAGAAACAATGCTGACAGGGCCAGGGAAGCCAATCAGGTTGCATCAGAGGTGAGAACCCTGGGAGAAGAGGGAACAAGGCAGATGAAGCTGATGCGCATGGCCATGAAAAAAATAGATGATTCCAGTGTAGAAATTTCCAAGATTATGCGAGTCATTGACGAAATAGCGTTTCAGACCAATCTGTTGGCCCTGAATGCGGCAGTAGAAGCGGCGCGATCCGGTATCCACGGCAAAGGTTTTGCAGTTGTGGCCGAGGAGGTCAGGAATCTGGCCTCCAGAGCAGCTACTGCGGCTCGGGAAATTTCCGAATTGATTGACGGTTCCATACATCGCATTAATGAGGGAACGCAATTTGTAGAGAGTGCCAGTGTTTCCCTCGAACAGATTATTGCAGGAACTCATAAGGTTGCCCATCTTGTTGAGGATATCAGTCATGCCAGTGCTGAGCAGGAGCAGGGTGTTTTACACATAAATCAGGGCCTGGCCCAGGTTGACAGAGTGACTCAGCAGATCAGTGCAAATACAGAAGAAACATCAGCCGCAGCAGCGGTGCTCTCCAACCAGGCGAATAATCTTAAAGTCATGATGGGGAGATTTATTCTGCGATAATGTATAATCCCGCCCATGCAAAAGATCAAAACATTACTCATTGAAGCACTGGCAAAAATTGATGGTACAGACGCAAAACTTTTGGAGCTGACAGCTGCCACTCAGCTGGCATTTGGTGACTTTCAGACCAATGTGGCAATGCAGCATGCCAAAAAGTTGAAAAAAAATCCTCGAGAGCTGGCACAAGAGATAATTCAAGCCATACCAGAAAATGACATTTTGCAGTCTGTTGAAGTTGCAGGTGCAGGGTTTATTAACCTAAGAGTTCGTCCTGAAGTATTAGGTGCTGAAGTGGTTCAATTAGGCCAGGATACAAATCTTGGTATTCCTCAGTCCGGCAAAGGGCAAAGAGTTGTAATTGATTATTCTTCGCCCAATGTGGCCAAGACCATGCATATTGCCCATCTGCGCTCCACAATTATTGGGGATGCTATCAAGCGACTGCATCTGGCAAGCGGATACGAGGTTATTGCTGACAATCATATTGGGGACTGGGGCACACAGTTTGGCAAGTTGCTGGTAGCTTACAAGACTTTTCCTAAACCGGAAGATATTTCCGAAGATTCCATAGAATATCTGGAAAAACTCTATCAGAATTTTAATAACAGGGCTGAGTCTGAGCCAGAACTACAGGAGCAGGCCAGAGCTGAACTGGTTTCCCTTCAAAAGAAGGAAGAACCCAATTACAGCCTATGGAAGCAGTTTATCCAAACTTCCTTAAAAGAGTTTGACGAAGTTTATCAAAGGCTTGGGATTCAGTTTGACACAGTACATGGGGAGTCATTTTATAATGATCAGCTTCAGTCACTGGTTGATGAACTCAAACATAAGGAACTTATCAGGGAGTCTGAAGGAGCACAGGTAGCTTTTTTTGAAAACGATCAGTACCCACCCTGTGTTATTCAAAAAGGGGATGGTGCATTTTTGTATGCAACCACGGATCTGGCTACAGTAAGGTACAGGATTCAGACCTATCAACCAAAGCGCATTATCTATGTCACAGACAGTCGGCAAAAGCTGCATTTTGAACAGTTTTTTTCCATAGCCCATCGGGCAGGCTGGCACTGTGATATGCAGCATGTCATGTTTGGCCTGATGAAGTTTGCTGAGGGTGTAGTGATGTCAACCCGAAAGGGAGCTGTCATTCCTCTCAGGGACTTATTGGACGAGGCTGAAAAAAGGGCGTTTCAGGTTCTGGAATTTGTTGATTATCCAGATGATGAGAAAAAAGAAATTGCCAGGGTTGTCGGGCTTGGCGCAGTCAAGTATCAGGATCTTTCTCAAAACCCGGCTTCCGATATTGTGTTTCAATGGGATAAGGCCTTAAATCTTCAGGGTAACTCGGCCCCCTATTTACATTACGCTTATGCCAGAGTACGCGGAATTTATGCCAAACATCAGGAAAAGTTTCCCGAGGACTCCTTGGAGAATGCATCCATTGTGCCTCAATTGGAGATAGAACGGGATCTATGTCTTTATCTTTTACAGTTTGGCAGTGTGGTTCATAGAGCAACACAGACCTGTAAGCCCAACCTTCTGGCCGATTGGCTTTTTGGAGCGGCATCCCGATTTGCGGCCTTTTATAATCAGGCTCCGATTCTCAAAGAGGAAAGTTCTGCCATAAGACATTCCCGCCTGCGGTTAGCGATGGTGTTTTCTCAATGTATGAAACAGGGTCTTTATATCCTGGGAATGGACACACTGGAAAGAATGTGATTCTGGCAATTGCTTCTCCCTCCTTCTGCAAGAATGAGTCTTTGTGCAGGGAGGCTTTGTCTTTGGGTTTGACTGTACGATTTCGTGGCATTGGTCCTGTGCTTGCCGGTACAGAACTGGTCAGTTTTCTGAATGGGGCCGACTATGCCATCATTGGCACCGAGGTGATTGATTCCGAGATATTGGCACAGTGTCCAGGGCTTAAGGGTATTGCCAAGTATGGGGTGGGACTGGATTCAATTGATTTTTCTGCCTGTGAGGAATATGGGGTGGAAGTTCGTTATACCGAGGGAGTGAATAAGACCTCGGTTGCGGAGTTGACCCTGGGTTTTTTATTAAGTCTGGCCCATAGAGCCCATATTACTTCCAATTTGTTAAAGATGGGGCAATGGCAAAAAAATGGGGGCCGTCAGCTTTCAACAGCTACAGTGGGATTGATTGGGTTTGGCCGTGTAGGTCAGGAAGTTGCCCGTATGCTTATGCCACTTGGGTCCAGGGTTTTGATTCGTGACATTAAGAACAGGGATTTGGAGGCCAGGGCTTTGAACGCTCATCCAGTTTCGCTGTCTGAGTTACTCAAGGAATCAGATTTTATTAGTTTGCATGTCCCATTAACGAAGGACACCTATCACATGATCGGGTCAGACACCCTCTGTCAAATGAAAGCAGGAGTATCGATTGTTAATACAGCCAGAGGTAATGTCATCAATTTTGATGTTCTGAAAGAGTATCTGGATCGGGAAATTGTGACTGGTGTGGCCCTGGATGTATATCCCGATGAACCCTGTCAGGACTATGATTTTTTGAAAAGGCCAGAAGTGTTTTGCACTCCCCATATAGCTGGCAATGCCCGGGAGGCGGTTTGGGCTATGGGGATGGCTTCCCTGTCTCATATTCAATACTGGATTGGGACTTCTCAGTAAAAGCCAGAAATTGCACAACGGAATTGTGTTGTTTAAATATGGCGTGAATCAAGGCTGTGCGTCCTGAATTGTCTTTGTGAAACACATTGGCACCAAAAGCACACAAAAGCCGGACAATTTCAATCTGACCCTGTATTGAGGCCAGTATCAGGGCTGTCCTTCCCTCGGAATCAATGGCATTGATATCAGCCTTGTTCTCCAGTAAAAGCCGTACTCCTTCCTCAAAACCAGCCTGGGCAGCATGCATCAAAGGAGTCCGACCTAGCGAGTCCCTTTGATTGACAGGATAACCTGACAGCAGAGCTTCTCTCAGAACTGAGATATCATGGCCCCGGATTGCCTGTGGTGCTGATTGGGCTGGAATCTGACTGTGATTCTGGGGAATTGTGTTGATGACCTCTTTGTTTTTAAACCAGCGCATTCCTGAACCTATGGATATTCCAATCAGAAATACTGGCATGAAAAAGGCAAGGGCCGATGCGAGCTTACCCATTTTTTTCTGTGGGGCCTCCTGTTTTGGAGGTGGGCTGAGAGTTTGTTCCAGCCATTGTATGGTTCGTTCTGGTACAGTAATTTCATGACCTAAAAAGTGGCAGAATGTATCCACACAGAAGCGGGCAGCTTTGTGGTTCAGTCCGTGATCTTTCACCAGAATGTAAATCAGCCTGGCATACACTTCTCCTAACTTTTCTAAAGGAGTTACCCTAAGGATGCCAAAGACATTGGCCTCTAAAGCGATCAGCATCCAGTGATTTTCCCTACGATTTTTTGGCAGCATTCTGTTCAGGTCTTCTACAAGCCTGGTACGGGACTGGAAAATACCCGGACCTTGAATGCGGATTACCTGCTTTAGTCTTAACTGGTAGTCCTCGGCAAGAATCTCTTCATTTTGTGAAACGGGGGTAACTTCAGTCATTGCCTAGTGATTATCGGCAGATCATAATTGGAAAAGTTTCTTTACAGGGTTAGAATATACCCTGGAGGTTTCCTCATGCGTACAATTCTGTCTGGTATCACCTTTTGCTTGTTGAGTTTGGTTATGGCAATCCATGCGGATGCAATCAAGGATGCCCATAAAACTCAGATTATTTTTCAGGGATTTGGCTGGGATTCAGAAATCAAAGGCCCAGGTAACTGGTACACCCATCTAGCATCCATGAGTAAAAATCTGGCCAAGGCTGGGGTTACTCATGTCTGGTTTCCTCCCGTATCTCGCTCTGTCAGCCCCCAAGGGTATATGCCAGGGGATTATTATGATCTTGGTGACGATTCATCCCCGACTTATTACGGCACACTAAACCAGTTACAAAAGGCGATTCAGGATTTTGCAAATGCAGGAATTGTTTCTGTGGCAGATATTGTAATCAATCACCGTACAGCCTCGCATCAGGAAGATGGATTGTGGAATGTCTTTCATCATAATTCAGGCAGAATGCGCTGGGAAAAATGGGCTCTGGCTGCTGGAGATTATGGCGGCACAGGGAGTCCAGACAGTGGCGGTGATTTTGAGCCAGCCCCTGATATTGATCATACCAATCACAGGGTCAGGGCAGATATCATAGAATGGTTGCGCTGGATGAGGGATGCCATAGGATTTGAGGGCTTTCGGTTTGATTATACCAAGGGGTTTGACGGGGCCTTTGTAAAAGAGTATGTCAAGGCCGTGCCTACCTCGTTTTGTGTTGGGGAGTACTGGACCTCCATGAACTACAATGGCACCCAGCTTCTTCCCGATCAGAACAAACACCGCCAGGAGATTACCGACTGGGTAGACAGGACGGAGGGCACCTGCTCGACCTTTGATTTTACTACCAAGGGAATTTTGCAGGAAGCGGTTCGCACAGGGGAGTACTGGAGACTAAAAGATTCACAGGGTAAGGCTTCGGGCCTGTTGGGATGGTGGCCTACACATGCGGTTTCTTTTGTGGATAATCACGATACAGGCTCAAAGCAGGCTCATTGGGAGTTTCCAAAAGACAGGGTTTTAGCAGGATATGCCTATATTCTGACTCACCCAGGGACACCATCCGTGTTTTACGAGCACTTTGTGGATTGGGATGATAGGGTACGGGATGGAATTGCTGTACTTATGGGTTTGAGGCATAAGGCGGGGATTCATTCCGGCTCGAGCCTTGAGATTCTGAAGGCAGAACAGGATTTGTATGTGGGAGTGGTTGATTCCAGGGTTTTATTAAAACTGGGACGAGGGCAGTTTCAGCCCGAAAATGGCTGGTCCATCCTGCTTGAAGGGCTGGATTTTTCCGTGTATTCACGATAGAAACCAGTCTGCCTTGTGTTAGACTGGCTTCAGGATTTTAACTGGGAGTGATTATATGGCTAAGATCGGTGTAATTTTGTCTGGTTGTGGGGTGTTTGATGGATCCGAGGTCAGGGAATCAGTTTTAGCATTGCTGGCCTTAAGTGAATTGGGACAGACGGTCGTGTTTCTTGCTCCCAATATGCCTCAGCATCATACGATAAATCACCAGAATTCTCAGGAAGCGACCCTTGTCAGAAATGTCATGGAGGAATCGGCCCGTATTGCTCGAGGTCCCGTTCTTAGCCTGCTGGATGCCAATCCTAATGACTATGATGCAATTATTCTGCCCGGTGGATTCGGGGCAGCAAAAAACCTTAGTTCCTTTGCATTTTTAGGTCCAAAGGCAGAGCTACAGACAGATTTGAAGAGGTTTCTGAAAGGTTTTTATCAGTTAAAAAATTCCAAGGGTGCCCATAGGCCAATAGGAGCAATTTGTATTGCTCCAGCTATATTGGCCCTGCTGCATAGAGACATCACCTGCGTAGCTGCACCAAGGCTGACTATAGGGGATGACAGGGACACAGCCCAGGTCCTCGAAGGTCTTGGATGTAACCACATTCCCTGCAAGGTAGATGAAATTTGTGTCGATGAAATCAATGGGTTTGTAACCACTCCTGCTTATATGTACGGCTCTGCACCATTACATGAAATTTCCAGGGGTATTCATAAACTGGTTTCTCGCGTAGTGGATCTGATCTGAAATGAGACTTTGTTGTATCTGGCTTTTGTTGAGCCTGAATCTGCTTTGGGCTCTGGAACCAGACATCCTTGTTCCTAGACTTAAGATTCAGTCACAATCCAGTCTGGAAACTTCCACTGATGTCATGACGGATCGTGAGGTCATGGGAGAACAGGCGGAGTGGATTCGTCTGGCCCACCGTATTCTTGAAGCTTTGCAGTCTGGTCGCCATAAGGATATGGCCTCTTTGTTTGATTCTGGTTTTGATATGCAAAAACTTTCTACCCAGCTTCAGGGAGCATGGAATACTCAGGTTATGATGTATGGAGAGTTTCAGAACTGGACTGGAATTTCTGCTGTCCTGGATGATTATCATCCTTTGGTGCAGGGAGTCTTACGATTTTCCCGGGGTAAGACTGGATTTCGACTCAGACTTGGAATGAATCCCCCCTGGAAGGCCCAAAGGATAGAGTTTCCTAGCCTCAAGTTTATCCCAGAGCCAAAAACAGTGGATCGAAGTTATGTATTTTTGGAACGAATTGATGTAAAAACAGTTGAATTTGGCCCGGCATCTGCACCAATTCAGGGAAAACTGTACTGGCCCAAATTTTCTAAATCGCCTCCAGTTGTAATTTTTGCACACGATTTTGGACCGCAGAACGCAACGCATCAGATGGGAGTGAACGATCCGTTTCTGGATTTGGCAGAGGGGCTGGCATCCAATGGGGTGGCGGCATTTTTATATCCTAAAAGATCCTATATTTATGCTGACCCGGATTTGGAATCTTCAAAAAATCCATATCATGAGGTGGTTTCTGATATCTACTCCATCTTGAATACACTAAGAGTCAAGGGGCACTTGCGAAACCCTCAGAAAGCTATTTTTTTGGCCTATGGGTTTTCATCCTGGTTTATGCCCTGGCTGGCTAATAAAGATTTGTTTCAGGGTTTTGTTTTGTTAAACCCCAGCTTCAGGCACCCCTTGGAAATCCAGTTTGAAATTGAGGAGTTTTATCAGTCCCAGATGCGTGGCAGTGTTGATGAACTGTTAAACCTGCACAAGCAGATTGAAAAGTTCTTTCAGGGCAGTATTTTGCCCGATCAGCCGTTGTTTGGTTATCCATCCCGCTACTTTAAGATTCTTGAGGGGTTTTCTCCCCAACCCATAGAAAAACCGGAATTACCGGTGCTTTTACTGTTTGCCAAGGGGGATTATGTCAGTAATCCGGCAGATGAACCTGAATATTTGCGGATTCTGGCCCAAACCAGGGTAAGCAGATACGATTTTGAACATTTGAATCGTATGTTTCATGTTGGGGACAAGCTTAATCCAAGGCGCGATTTTTATACACCAGGTGCTGTCAGTCCCAGGGTCGTAAAAACCCTGTATAACTGGATTCTGGGGTTATGAAATTATGGTTGATTTCGGATGTTCATCTGGACTCCCATCCACTCAATTTTGAACTCTGGAAACTTTTGGCCCAAAGGGCTAATTTGGAAGAGCCTGATGTACTGGTTGTGGCTGGTGATGTCTGTGAAAGCATCCAGGTTTTGAATGAGGGTCTTTCAGAATTCAGTTCCGTGAATGCCTTAAAGATCTATATTCCGGGAAATCATGATCTGTGGTGCAGGCTCGAACCTGAGTGCGACTCCCTAAAGAAGCTTGAGGTTATATTGCCTGAGGCGGTAAAACGGGCAGGATGGTACTGGTTACCAAACAATCCATTTGTGATAGACAACTATTATCTTGTGGGTAGTCCGGCCTGGTATGACTACTCTTTGATGCCCAAGGGTCATCCCTTCCAAACAGAAGATTTTGTACAAAAAAAAAGAGGAAATCGACAGTGGATGGATGGGGTATGGTGCAAGTTTCCTCAGGTTGCCCCAGAAACGGTAGATTTTTGGCTAAGGGATCGTTTTTATCTGGATTTGCATAAAGACCTGAGCCAGTGCCCTGCGAACAAAAAAATTCTACTATTTACCCATTTTCCATTTTACAGGGAACTTTTGAATTTTACGCACAAGGATTGGGACTTTGAATACTTCGGGGCTTTTATGGGTTCGTCCTATTATCGTTCCCTGTTAAAAGAATTTTCGGTTTATCTTCATGGCTGTGGGCATCTTCATCGCTTTTGTGACTTCATCAGTGAAGAAAAAACCAGAGTGGTTATGGCTCCGGTCGGGTACATCAAGGAGTGGGGATCAGATACTGCCACACAGAGGCTTGATAAGGTGCTTACGCGCCTTGATCTGGAATGAAGTTCACCATGGTTACCAGCCAGACTCCTTCCTCATAAAACAGGCTGATTTCCCCTCGCATTCTGGTTCCAAGTTTGGTTGTTGCCACACCTATAAAGGTGATTTCAGAAGGGGCGTGTTCAATCATGGACTCTGACTTGAACACTACATCGCGAAAACCCGATTCAACAAGTCTTGAGTGTAAAAGGTTAATTTTCAGATTGCCTAAGGCCTCCCTGACAGTTGGGTACATAAAGCCTTTGAACTCCTCAAGCTTTTTGTCATCAAAGGTCTTCAGAAATTCCTCCACAACTGAAAATGCAGATCTGAAAAATTTGTTTCTGCGATCCTCGGATTCAACCTTAAATCCTTTTAACAGGACTTTTCTTTCTTTATCAATCTTCTGGACCTCAAAGCTGATCGTAAAAAATCCACGGCTGCCATCACTGTAGCTAAAATCGCCGGCATGGGTTCCAATACCGTTGGTTTCGTTGTACCGAGTAGCCTGAAAGCCAATATTTTCAATGTCTGTGAGTAAAAACCGGGCTGATTTAAAATCCTTTTCGAACTGCTCGAGACTACTTTTTTGACGCACTTCGGGTAACATCTGATCAAAACAGACCTTAAGATTACCCTTGCTCAAATCGGTAAAAAAACCACGCATGGCCTTCTCTACAATTGGCTGGTAGTCAGGCTCACGGAACAGAAAGTATGCTCCCACAGCTACAAAAATCAATAGAAAAAGTAAGGCAACAGCAATGCCAGCAATCAGTTTGACTGGTAAGGGTTTTTTATCGGGAGGGGATTTTTTCTTCTCATCTTCGCCTTCTTCCCCATCAAGTTGCACGGAATCAATATCTGAATAATCACTGCCGCTAGAACTGGAACTTGTTCCATCAATATCTACGGCATCCATTAAGGACATGGGATCCTCATCGTCAATGTAGCTGTCCGAGGAATTCACCTCAGAATTTTCAGACGATGTTTCTTCAGGTTGAGGCTCAGCCTTTTTCTTTTTTAAGCGATCCAGTAATCCCATGTTCAGCCCATCGGTATTTAACCATGATTGTTAATCCACCCGGTTTTGGGATCCAAACAAAATTCAGAGTCTATGCCGACATCCTGTAAATGATGTTAAGAGTAATTTGGTTTTGCCTGCTAATCTCACATTTTCATGCATCTTCTGTGGGGCAACTATTACTTCAGGCAAACTTTAATCTGAGGCTGGATCCAGTTCTGTTTGATCTTGGGCTTGAAGATATATCAGAGTATGAAGGTTATGAGGCACTGAGTCTGGCAACATGTTTAATCCCGGTCCAGTTAAAACCGTATGCGGGCTACTACTATGTATCCTCGGCAGTGTATCAACTGGATTCCCTGGATGATGGTTATGAGTCCACCATTGTTGTCAAACGGTCCCAAGCAGTGAACCAGAAGCTAAAAAACAGTTTCGGATGGTTTTTAAGGAATCGTCTGAAATGGAAAATTGACAGAGACTGGGTGGTAATTCATATGCGCCAGGAAAAAGAGTTTGGGGTAAAAAGTCATTTCCTGGCCCATCAGGAGTTAGTCAAATATCTGGATTCGGTGCCAACAAAGTTTAAGACTCAATGGAAACTGGACTGGATGAATTACCAGTTAGAAGCCAGTGATGCAGGGTTTTTGGGCCCGATGCCCTCTTATCAGCCCATGGCCAGAACCAGCACTCCCATTAAGTTTTAAGCTGTGGGCTCAATGTTAACAGGATCTCCTGTTTGAATCAGGCCGGATTTGATGATTTCAGCCCGCAAACCGCCTCTGTGTATCAGGGCTTTGATTACGCCTTTTTTTGTGCTGCGCTCCAGGGTTCCACAGGGCTCACAAAGTTCAATGCCCAATAGTTTTGCCTCACCAATCTGAAAGACTTTACCTACCAGATGATTCAGATAGACTCCACTAGTTAGAAGGTTGCGACCGGATTCTTCATGTGACAAGGATATGGAATAGTCCCGTTCTGCGGCCACTAGGGCCTCGGATTCAATCAAGGTTACCTGATCCTTGTTTAGGCAGTTCGATCGGTAATGATGATCCCCGCTGATGCCAAATCCGGCAACTAGATCACAGGACTCAAGAATTTGAACTGCCTCACCCTGTCTGGGGCGAATCAAAATAGACTCAATCCGTGACACTATTCGACTTCCCCATACAGTTCTTCAAAAATCATGGTGCGTTTTTCTACCAGACCATCGGATGGAGGGAGTTCGTTATCTCCTAAGGACAGATCGACTCCCCGATCATTAAGAATGTTCTGAACCATCTGTAATTCTTCATACAAAAGACTGTTTTTATGATCCCCTAAGCGGAGTTGAAATGGTTTGATTCCAGATGCAGTCCAGTCAACCGCCATATACATCAGTTTGCTTATCTCAGACTCTGGAAGCAAAGATATCAAGAATCCAATTCCGAGATGTTCGTAAGTGTAGTTTTTGCGAAGTTCAAACAGTTCCTCAACTCTTTTATTGTAGTTTTCTACTCCAGTAGGTGCCAGAATACGGGCTAGCTTCTCCACCATCTTGATCATAGGAAACCAGTAGTTGTCATAGTACTTGTCCAACACAACTTTTAAAGCGGCTTTTTTCTCATTGGACCATTTTCGGCCAGGGAATGGACGGGTATGGTCAGATTCGGAATTGTGAGGTGGCCTTTGATCAGGTAGCCTTCGCAGGTACTCAGCCATCTTTGCATACAGTTGATCTTCTGTCATGCCCACGAGATGATTGACAGCCTCTTTATGGAAAAAGATTTCCATTTTGACCCTGGCATTTTCTCGCTTGGATGACTCTTCCCAGTCCCCATACTGCACAGGGGTATTGGCTGGAAGAATACGATTCAACCCTTCGCGCAACTGGGTCACTTCGTAGCCAAACAATGTTTTGTCCTTTAACTCATAGTTGTATCCATAGTCCGAGAAGTCCTGAACCTGCCCAGAACCATCGGTTGGAAACAGGGCAAAATAGGACTCAACCTGCTGGGATTTAAAGACTCCAAAAAAGAAACTGCGCTTCTTTTCATGGGAATACACGGGATAGAGGTAATCCTGTCTTAGTCCATCTCTGCCAAACCAGGCGATCTGATTTGATGTGTAGGCATTTTTGTTTTCAAATTTGGCCAGGCTCATACCTAGTTTCAAGCGGGAGGATTGGGTTTTAAAATCGTTCTGACCCTTAAAAATGCGATCCACCCTGCGTTTGGATACATCCTTTTCCAGATCTTCTTCATGCAGGGCTTCTGCCATAGTCAGATCGGTAAGCACGGTATCATGAAGCTCCTTTCCATCAAGAAAAGGATTCAAGACCTGGGCATTTTTAAACTTCAGGGTTCCTGCAAGCAGATGATCAAAGGCTTTCCTTGCCTCGTCCTGTTTTAAATCAAAAATGTAGTCCAAAAGAAAGAGGTTGCCTTCTTCCTTCTGAATCCCAAACTGGGCCAGATTCATATCGAGCAATTTTTTGACCTGTTTGTCCACAACGGAAATTCCAAAAATTTTGAAATCCATTCCCACGGATGCATTGGCACCCTGACCTTTTTTTCTAAGGGCAATCAGCTTTACTCGCATCCGATCATCCCTTAATCGAAATACCTGAATCTGGAATTCTCCGCTTAAGAGGTAATGAGTGCCGAGGTTTCCATTAAATATTCCGGATCCGGCTGAGACATTGGCAGAAACCAGAAGATTCATTTTAGCGGGAATGGCGGCAAAGTCACCTGGATTAAGCTGGGACAAGGCTCTTTCAGCACTTACGGGGAGGTGTTTGGGTGAATAAGGCAATGCTTTAAGAGCTTCTTTTTGTGATTTAAACTGCCTGACAAATACCATCTCGGCCCCGTTTGAAATGGTAAGTCCAATGGGAAGCTCAAACTCAGATAGCCAGTCTCCTGGGCGAATGGATGTGTTCACCACCCACTTGTCCACTCTGGTGTACCACTCTTCACGGTAGGATGGTTCCACTTCGTAGCGGTACTTTGCGGCAAGGCCAACCCCATTGAACAAATCAACATCTAACAAATCAAGCCCAAACCCAATATCTAGGGAAGTCACTTTTTCCCGCACTCTTTTTTCAATATTGGCAGGCTCAAGACTTTCCTTCAAATCGGCCCATTTTTCCTTGAATGAGGCATGTAAGGGCAGATGAATTATCAATGCCAGAAAGACCAGACGAAATCCGTGAATCATAATCACCCCAAAATTTTTTGTGTAAGAATTAAGTCTTAATGGAAAATTTATGTTTGTCCAGGGATCACTGGTCGACAACAGGACATTTCTTCTTCGCATATCTGGCCGTTCCTATCTTATAATGGGACATGGATGAAGAATGCCGACAGCTTCTAATTGAAGTCGCCCGCAAAGACTGGGAACAGGAACTGATTGACTATCGCCAGAGTCTGGTGGAAAAGCTTGCTGGAAACTCGGTTCGGGATTCCTTAAACCAGATTCGCGAGGCAGGTCTTGGGCCTGGGGCATGGTATGGTCTGGCAGTGGGAGCAATGGCGGGGCTAGGAATGCAACTTGAGTCTCTGCTTTTGTCCATAGCCCTCTTTTTGCTGGTGACTATCAGTTTTAGTGTGTGGGTCGGGGGGCTTGGATTGTTGTTAGCCCTCATTTTGATGGTGGCCACACCGGGTCTGATCGCAGGAGTAGCATTTTTTATAAGCACGGGATACCAGTGGGTTGGTTCTTTGATTCTTGGATCGGTGGGATTTTTTTCCGGTGGTCTGGTATATGGAGTTATTCGTGAGCAGTACTTGACTTCCAAAGAAATGGAAATGCTTGGTTTAGCAAGGGAACAGTTCCAGAATTATATTTTGAGCCCTGAAGATCTTCTGAAATTCTGGAATGATCGCTTAAAGCAGTTTTTGTTAAACCGGCAGAATACAATAGCCCATAAAATTCGTGAATGCCGCCGTCTGATTGAGGAATGTAAGACCGTGAGCAAGGATCTGGAGTCTTCCCCGGAGCTCAATGCCCCTGAAACTATCGAAAAACTGGCCCAGAGACAAAAGGTCACAGAAGCCGTTTTAGCAGACGCCCTCTCTGCCAATGTGATTCTAGCAAAAATTGAAAAGGGTTTTCTGAACCGTATTCGGGAGCTCGAAGCTTTGGTGGCTAAACGCAATCTCATGGAGAGAGAACTTGAAAAGCAGAAGCAGCTTTCTTTAAGAATAGCCAGGCTTCTGGGAAAAACTGAGGAAAACACCTTGGACTGGGTTCAGAAGAAACAGGAGTTTCAAATCGAGCTTGCAGGTATGATCCATGCCTTTGAACAGGAGCTTTTACATACAAAAGATATGATTGAGGCCGAGATCGAGATCCATAATTAACGATCATTGACTAACCTTTTCTTTTAGTGTTTTACTATATAGATGTCGTGCTGTAGTCCGATTATATAGCAAGGAGGCTGGGTTATGGCTCTAAGTGGAATTGGTGGTTATTCTTCGTTTAATGGAATGAATATCTACAGATTGCAACTCAATCAGCAGCTGTTTGGTTCCAATCTGGAGAAGATTGGCACGGGGTTAAGAATTAACCGGGGTGCTGATGATGCAGCAGGCTTGACCATATCCGAGGGAATGCGCTCCCAGATTCGTGGACTTGGTGCGGCTTCCAACAATGTGCAGAGTGGAATCAGTATGATTCGGACTGCCGAGGGTGGTCTAAGCGGCATACAGGACACCTTAAACAGGGTTCGCGAGCTGACAATCCAGGCCGGAAACGGAGCCTACACTGAGGCAGAAATTGGGGCTTTGGAAAATGAAGCCAGGCAGCTTCTTGCTGGAATTGATGACACATCCAAACGCACAGAGTTTAATACCAAAAAGCTTCTGGATGGTTCTGGTGCAGGGCGGGTAAGCTCGGCTACACCGGGGGTCAAAGGTTATGTCCGGGGCAACCTGTCGGATTATGGCAGCTTTGAGGGCAGCGTGCGTTCGACTCAGGATGCGGACGGAAATATTGTCCGTGAACTACAGTTAAGGGGCCGTAACGGTCAAACCTACAGTGCTGTATTAAGTGACGACTTCCGGGCCAACGGGATCCTTCCCAACCTCGATATTCAAATGGATGCAATTACATCCGCCAAGGTAGAAGGGGCAGCAATTAATTCTGAGGATGGCTATAGCTTTTCTGAGGATATTCAGGCTTCGTTCACCGATCAGGGTGGAAACAGTTTTAATTTGAATCTGGCATCCGGCACTTCCATTAGTCAGGATGATTTTTTGCAGACCTTAAATGATGGATTTGCGGCAAACAATGTGGACATGACAGCTTCCTTTGATGGGGATGGCAATTTAAGGCTTCGTGGTAACAATCTTGGTGAGAGCTTCACCGTCTCTGGTGCCAGCAGTGGATTTATCCAGGCCTTTGGGGTGAACAATCAGACAGCCCTTGCAGCCAGCGGGGTGTCAGCAGCTACGGTAGATGGGTACACGGCCAGTCAGGTAAAAGATCAGGTTGTCAGCTTTGACTCTGCCGTAACATTTGATGTTTCTGATGGTACTTCTACTGCCAGTGTTTCATTAGGCGGCGCAGGGCAGACCCAGAGTTTAAGCCAGATTGAGTCCGGTATTCAAACCCAGCTTGAGGCATCTGGGGTTCGGGCTAATGCTTCCATCAATAATGGAGAATTGAGCTTTGAGTCTGTTGATGCTGGTAATTCTTCCCGTGTTTCTGTCACAGACACTTCAGCAGGAGTCAGTAACACAGCCAATACCTTGGGTTTTAACAATCAGTCCACCTCGGGTAGTGGCTCAACAAACTTTGTGGTGAATGTCACTAAAACCGGGTTGAGCTTCCAAAATGGAGCCAATCAGGGACAGGCAGCCAATTTTGCCTTAGGTGATTTTGGAACGGATGCTTTGGGGCTAAGAAATGTGGATTTCTCAAGTCAGGCAAGCCGCGACAAATTTCTTGGGGCAGTGGATCGGGCATCCAGGGATGTCAGTTCTGCCAGAAGCTCCATGGGCGCACAGGAAAATGCATTTGAGGCTCAGTATTCTAATCTGCGGGTGGCAGGAGTGAATACTAGTCGCACGGAAAGCATGATTCGGGATATGGATATGGCTCAGGCTGCCGTAGATCAAAGCATGCTGGATATGCAGCGCAAGTCCCTTCTGTTTGCTCAGGTGCAGGGTATGGGGCTTAATACGGCCTTACTGCAACGACTTTTAGGCTGATCCGTTTTTTTATGAAGATTGTTTTATGGCTTCTGCTCTGTGTGTATTCTTATGCACAGGGCAGAAGCCCTTTTATGGTGGTTTTTAAGGAAGATATCCAGGTCTACCGGGCCAGTGCTGTAGTTAGTCCTTGGCAGGAGAGCACCCTCTCGGCCCAGATTCGGGCAGAGGTGATCCATCGTTTTGCAGAGCCAGGGCAGATTGTAGAGACCCAGGCCTTGCTTCTTGAGCAGGATCCTAGAGAAGTGACACTTCAGAAGGAGCAGATTTTATCTGAAATCAATCGTTTGAATGTACTTTTGGATCAGGCAAATCAGCGATTGAAACGAAGAGAAGACCATGCTATCGCCTACAGCCCGGAAGAAGTGGAAGCTGAAAATGCTACGGTTTTGAATCTCAAGTCCCAGATACGGACTCAATCCGTGCTTCTTGCAAGAACAGAACTGGATTTGTCACGCCTAAAAATTGTTGCCCCGTATCCTGGACAAATCACTGAAGTCATGGTGCAAAAAGGCGATCTTGCCAGTCCGGGCCAGGCTCTGCTGCAGATCATGGGTACAGATCTCTTTAGAATTAGTGCCAGTGTTCCCCACAGAATATTTAAGCAGCTCAGACTGAATCAATCTGTATCAATAATGGGGGCCTCGGGAATCATAAGCGCGTTAATTCCCAAATCCAGGGAATCTTCCATGCCAGAGGTACAGATTCGGGTTTCTAATTCCAGGGAGTTTTTTTCTGGTATGAGGCTGACTGTAGAAATTCCGTTTACTGAATCCTTGTGTCCTGTTCCTTCAGACTACATTCAAAAAGAGAATCGGGGCATGAGTGTTCGCATGCAGAATTCTTCAGGTAAAATCATAAATCTGATGATTGAGGGGGAACATCGTCAGGAGTGGTTTTATCCCATGCGCTGTGAACCACTTTTGGGCCATAAAGTATTATGATCGCCTATTTTGCCAGGAACCGGATTCTTACTAATCTATTATTTCTGATTATTCTGGTCGCAGGATTTTCTGCGCTGCGGCAACTGCCAGTGGAGGCCTTTCCAGACATGTCTTTTGGGACTGTGGTGGTGATTACCCCGTGGCCAGGGGCACTACCTGAAGATATAGAAAACCAGATTACTATTCCTATTGAAGAAAAGGTTTCTGAGGTTGATTATATCTATCGCTTAAGTTCTGTATCTGAGCCGGGCCGTTCAAAGGTAGAAATCAAGTTTGATGAATCATTAAATGATGAAGTTTATCAAAGACTTCTGACAGATGTTCAATCCAAACTGAGGGAAGTGCAGAGATTGCCACAGGATTCCGAACCTCCCATTGCCATGCTAGTAAACTCCCAGGACTGGAAACCTCTGGTAAAAATTGCTCTGAGTGGACCTGTTGATGAACTGATTCTTAAACAGCAGGCGGAATGGATTAAAATGCAGTTAATCAACATTCCCGGCATCAACAAAATTCAAATTGTAGGAGATCGACAGGAAGAGTTTCATGTCCTGTATGACTCAAATCGTCTGCTTAACTTTGGACTGACACCTGAAGATTTGATTGAGGCCATTGGCAGACATAACCAAAATATTGCGGCCGGTACAATCAGCCATGAAAAGGGAGCTTTTCTGGTAAGAAGCCGCCTTATGCCGGAATCAATCGCAGAAATTGCCAAAATTCCGATTAAGCCGGGCAGAGTGGGTCAACTGGTTACGATTGGTGATGTGGCCGAGGTTGTGCAGGGGTTTCAGATCAGCGGCACATTTCAAAAGCAGGGTGGGGAACTGGCATTGATGCTTCAGATTTTCAGACAAAAGGGAGAGAACAGCTTAAATCTGATTCCCTTGATTCAGTCTGAAGTGAATAAACTGACTCCGAGGCTTAACCGGGATTTACGGATTACATGGTTTGAAGATTCAGCCCAGGAAATCCGGCGCAACATATCAGTTTTATTACAGAACCTGGGACAGGGTACAGTACTTGTTTTTCTGATACTGCTGGTCTTTCTAGGGGCCAAAAATTCGATTCTGGTTATCATCGGTATTCCGGTTGGTTTTATGACGGGGATAGTCTTTCTTAAACTTTTTGGGTACTCGATCAACAGCATATCCATATTTTCCATGGTGATTGTTTCTGGCATGGTAGTTGATGATGCAATTGTCATCCTGGAAAATATTTCCACCCATTATCAGCGGGGAAAAAACCTGATGGATGCCGCTATTGACGGCACTAATGAGGTGTTCTGGCCTGTAGTTGCCAGTGCCATGACCACATTGGCTGCCTTTATGCCAATGGTCATAATGACTGGTGAGATTGGCAGGGTAATGGTTGTAATACCAATCACCGTAAGCCTGATACTGGTGGCCTCACTTCTGGAGGCATTTTTGATGCTTCCCTGCCATTTTGTGGATGTTCATGATCTGGATGGGTATTTCACAAATTCCAAAGCCAAGGACTTCAATCCGGCAGCGGCCCGATTCTGGAATAACATTCAGAAGCGTACAGACTCAATTGTGGGGTTTCTTTTGAAAAACCCTGGCCGTAATAGCCTGATTTGTACTTTTGTACTATTGCTTCTTTCCGGGATGGCATACCAGTCGGGTCGGCTAAGGCTCATAATGTTTCCTTCTGATGCCCGTGATTTTCTGGTTACGGTAGATTATGCCAGGAATCTTAGGGCCGAAGAAGTTAGCCAGAAAATAACCAAGCTAGAACAGAATCTTTGGGGAAAACTACAGGGAAAAATTGCCAATCTGACTACATCAATAGGTCAAAAAATTGATGAGGACTATTCCGCTATCAGGGCGGAGCATGTAGCCCAGATTCGGGTCTCCTTAATTGAGACATTGTCAGGGGATTTAAGCCTTTTTTCGATAATGCAGGAGGTTCAGGCTTATCTGAATTCCAATTCTTACCCTGAGGTGACAAAAATTTCAGTTCGTCAGGTTCCCGATGGACCAAGATTAGGAAAACCTGTGGCTGTGCGTATTCAGCATAAGAATCAGTCTGACTTGTTGCAAATGTCAGATAAAATCCGGGATTTACTAGAAAATACTGATGGTCTGGCTTCTGTTGAATCCAACCTCATTCCTGCCAAGGATCAACTGGATCTAAAGATTGATGAAACCAGAGCCGCGTATTATGGATTGAGTGCAAGATCAGTGGCTATTCAGGTTGCGGCCCAGACAGATGGAATTGTGATTGCCCGAATATCTGCTGCAGCCGAAGATACGGATCTTAGACTGCGATCCGCATCTCAAACCAGGATAGATTTAAATTCTTTATTACAGCTACCAATTATCACCCCAGACTTAAGAACAGTTCCACTATCTGAGCTGTCTGAGATAAAAATTACCCCAGGATTTGCTGGTTTGCACAGACATCAGCAGAATAAATCCATCACTCTTGGGGCTGCCTTGGCTTCGGGTACCAGAAGGACAGCAACGGAGATCAATCTTGAGTTAAGGCCAAAAGTAGAAGAGATTTTAAATCAGTTTCCCGGGTCGGCATATTCGCTAGGCGGGGAGTTTGAGGAATCCCAGAAAAGTCTGGGCTCATTGCAGGATGCCCTTGTAATTGCGGCGATTTTGATGTTTTTGATTCTGGCTACCCAGTTTCAATCCCTGATACAACCATTTTTGATTCTTCTGATTATTCCTTACTCCTTTTTAGGTGTGGTG
Source organism: Candidatus Cloacimonadota bacterium (assembly GCA_019454875.1). Lineage (GTDB taxonomy): Bacteria > Muiribacteriota > UBA6191 > UBA6191 > UBA6191 > UBA6191. The sequence goes on from JACFNL010000023.1 coordinate 32,290, forward strand.
ATTGGTATGGGAATCTGGGATCAGCCTTTTACCATGCTGGCATTTATTGCCATGGTGGGACTAGCGGGAGTTGTGGTGAATGGAAATATAGTTTTAGTGGATCTCATTAACCGAAACTCTTTGACTATGAGTTATCTGGAGGCTGTTCGTCTGGCTCCTTCTCAAAGGGTGAGGGCCTTGGTTCTGACTTCAGCCACGACTGTGTCTGGCCTGATGCCAACAGTCTTTGGATGGGGCGGAAATTCCATTATATGGAGACCTATGGCTATTGCCTTGTGTTTTGGTGTTGTCACATCCATGTTCATCACAATATTTATTATGCCCTGCCTTATGGCCACTCTAGGCAAAGAAAAAGGGCCTCATGAAACACAAGGCCCGTAGAAGGAGGTAGCAAAACATCAAACACATCAAATGTGCCTTTAGATTATAATAAACCTTTTATAAAATTAAAAGCGTATCTGCCGCCTAAGTTTGAGCTTGGTATCTTCTGTATCGCCTTCGATTCGCTCTAGTTCTACATTCATATCCTGGCGCATTTGCCACTGCATGGACTGAATCAGGCTGTTACCCTGAGGTCCCATCTGTTGGATTACCTCAATGGATATGTTCTCGGTGGCCTGGGTTTTGATTCCCATTGCCTTCTGTTCACCCAAAACATCAGCCCTGAGTTGCAAGGCCTTAGGCATATTCTGATTCAGAAGACTGTTCACACCAGCATTCATCATGGAATTTCTGTGTGTCATAAAAAGTTCCTGGGGTAAAACAATGGAATTGCCAGAGGAGTTCCCACCCTGTAATTTATTGGCTAAAAGCTGCACTAGTATTCCAAGCACCCCTTCTTCTTCTGTACCGTTGATTGAAGTGAGTTTGTAATAAAATCGAGGGTAGGGTCCTTCCACCCGTAGATTGTATTTTCCTCCCTGGAATTCTGTCAGAAGATCAAAAAATACAATCAGTCCGGTTTCATAAACGGTCTGGCGATTCGACTCTTGCCACATACTCAGAAGCTGGGCATTTAAATCCTGGGTTACAAATCGAAGTTGCCCAAGGGAAGTGACATCGGTACCTATCCATTCCATGCGGGCAGGCTGTTTTAACTCTGCTTTAATTCCCATACCGCTGTATTTAAAGTCAGGGATTCTGATTAATCCGGTAACCCTGGGTTCTGAGGAACCGGAATAAACATCGAATGCACCACGGGCAAAAACTTTGGCTTCAAAACCCTCGGCTAACATACGAACGGGCTGATTGGACTCCATTAATAACAGTTTTACATCAGGCCCCGTATATACGGTGTTAGTGCTTGTGTTTGTGGTAGCAGTACTTTGCCGTTTTTTCTGGGCCGATGCTACTTTTACAAGATCATCCAGATACAAGAGACCCCCGCCTTGAGTTACTGTGGCAGATACTCCAGTCGAGCTGTATTTGATCTCAATACCTGTATCCTGAAGCAAAGAGCGATACAGCTGAGTCTTAGGCACATAAACATGGGATTTAAGATTCTGTTCCTTAAGATCCACAACAGCTGTAGCCGTAATTGAACTTACGGACAGACCAAAATCAGGAAAGTTCAGAGACTGAACCCTAAGGCTTTTTACACTGATCTGAGGAAAACCCAGTCCGAGTTTTAGGTCAAGAACACCTAATGGATCCATAGCAATTTTTGCCGTAAGATCCTGCCCAATAACTGTGGCTACACCCTGTAATGACACGGATTCATGAGTTAAAACAAAGTCAAGTTTCAAATCTCCTGATATCTCATCTAACCCGTGACCAGAAATACCTCCTAAGGAGCTAAAAGATAATTTCTTAAGAGGAAGATCGGGTTTAAGCCTTAAAACATCCACATCGTTTACATCAAGTTTTACATCCCATTTCAGAGTGGGAACATCCACATAAACAGCCACATTTTTTATGTGTGTAGCAGTATCTAAGAGGTGAATATTGCTAAAGCTTGCGCGAATTTCACCGGGAAGAAAACTGTTAGTTTGCCTGGGTGGTGAGGACTCAGTACTAGCCTGGGGCTGACTCGTTGTAAATCGCTTTACAAAAGACTCACTGATGTTTAGACCATCCACCAAAAATTCCCTTACATGAATGGTATTGTCTGAATCCATTGCCAGGCTGGCCCGTTGATTTTTTAACTCCAGAACAGGCTGGTTTTCAAGTAAAAGATTTATGTCGGAACTGATGAATGAAAGTCCTGTACCTGTTGAATTTGCCCTGATAGCCGCACTTTTGATCTGCAAGTTGTCCTCAGGAAAATCTCTTAGATGAAGCCCTTCTACTAACAAGGAATCCAGTTTGGCAAGATTGAGGTTTTGCGAAAATTCGGCCTGCCAGTCCACGGGTACTGGCAACGAATACTGTTTTAGAAGATCAAATGACTCTGCCAGCACCTTGAGGTTTTTAATCTGAAACAGGGGGATGTTTAGTGTTTTCTGAGGTTCAAGATTTATAGAAAATTTTAACCCATCGATCTGCAAAAGCTCCCTCTTCATCATATACAGCCTAAAAAGGGAGAAACCAAGATCAAGCCCGTCAGAGTCCGAAAAAAATTCAAATCCTTTTAAACTACTAATCCCATCCGCAAAGGAGACATCAAAATGCGACTCAATTTTTCTATCCAGTATGCTTAAATTGAAGGCTGGTATATGCAGTGCTGGCTGTGGCCAGGAAAAATCTTTTATCTGCAGATTCTTTAAATTGAGTTTGTTGAGGACCAAAAACTCATCAAACAGGGGTTCAATTTTTTGGTGGTTGGTGGAATCCAGACTGGCTTTGAGGGAATTTATGGAAAAGTCTGTTAGCCACAGCATGGACTCATCAAGAATCTGAAATCGCAACCCGGCACCTGCAAGGGATATGTTTTGGTTATCAATGGTCCCATTTAGGCCTTCAAGCTCAAAACCTAGCTCATCAGGTGCTCTTAGGGCATCAAGATAGAGCCGCTTCACCTCTAGCCCAAGATTGTTCATGCTGAGGGCTCCTGACACGGTTACCCGTCCCCGTCTTATGCTCAGGGATAAATTTTGCACGGATACATCCGGGTTTGTTGTAATCACCTCACCTAGTTTAAGCTCATCAAGACGATAATCACGAAGCATCGCGATCTGTTTCAGCATATCTTTTATCACAAGGATAGGGGGACGGTTGTCAGGCTCAGATTCCTGGGGTGGCAGATCCAGGCTTAAATGTTCTATGTGCAAAAATTCGATATGTTTATTTAGAAGACGAAACAGATCCAGTCTGGTTTTTAGCCCCTTAATCTGAATCCCTGGATAATTTAATGCACGAAATGCCAGATCTCCATTCCAGTCAATAACCAGACCCTCAATCGTAAACCCGTTTGTTGAGAAATCCGGGATGAGCAGAGGTTTTTGAGTCAGGCGATATAGCTGCCATCCAACAGCAATACTCACAATAAGAAGGATGACAAAAATAAACCGAAGCAGTCTTCTCATGTACTTATGATACAAACTTTTTCCAGTCCACGGTTATTTTTGATATTTTGGATGCCCATGCGTGGAATTTTACAACTCATATTCAAAATTCTGATCTTTTTTTGGCTGCCTTTTGTCCTGATTTTATGTGGATTATGGTTCTATCGTGATTATCAGCGCAACCTGCTTGCCTCTGAGTTTGTGATTGACGAACCAGGATTTATTGGTGTGGAACAGGATATGGTGGTCCTGCGCAGGGGATATGAGCAGCCGGCCATTCTGTTTTTTCATGGGGGTCCCGCACGACCGGAAAGTGCCTTTGCACCGCAGATTCTAAAAGATTTGGCCCAGGATTCCGCATTGTACTTCTGGGATCAGACTGGCAGTGGTCTGGCTTATCAGGGAACAGATTTTTCCAGATTGAGCTGGGAACAATTGAAGGAAACCAGTGAAGATGTCTTCAAACAGATCGCTTCAAAACACCAAAAGGTTTTTCTTAGTGGGCATGGGTACGGGTGTCTTCTGGCCCTACATGTTGCAAGGACACTCAAGCAAGATGTAGCCGGACTTATTTTAACCTCGCCTTTATTGTATCCATTGCAGGATCTTCTGGATGCCAGAACCTATATGATGGAAATGGCAAAAAATCTGCAGAACAGTCGGGCCTATGCCCAGCTTGATGAGATTTCCCTTCCCTTGAGTGTGAATGAGGCCATTCGTATTGAACAGTGGGTTTCACGACTAGGTGGGGAGATTTATCAAAGGGGGGCTTATCGGGAAGCACTTCGCCTGAGCTGGTATTCTCCATTTTATGATTTGAATGACTTATGGAACCTGGATCGCAGTATTATCCATAGTATTCCCCGTCTGTTTCCCGGTTTGATGGAGGAAAATCTTAGTACTCTGACCAAACTTGATGTCTCCGTACTTTTGCTGCTTGGAGAGCGGGATTTTCGTATACCAAAAGACCGGGTGCAATTGTGGTTTTCCAATCTGGATGCAGTGCATAAAAAAGAAGTCCGTTTTAAGGAAGCCGCTCATTACCCGCAGGTGGAAGCGACACAGGACTGGATGGCAGAAGTCAGGATGTTTGTGTCCCGGAATCCAGAAGGATTTGACGAATCTGCTGCCACAGACCCCGCATCGGGCCATGCAGAAAAACTTTCAGGTCAGAATCCATAAACGAATCGATATCCTCAATGCGGTTATTTAAAAACCCCATCAGGTTTTCCGCTGAGGATCCCTGTATGGGACTATGCCGGCTGGAAGGGGAGGAAGAGCCCAGAATCTTTTGAAAGGCCTTGTTATAGTCTGCTTCGGCAGAACCGCCACGGGAGGAAAATTGCCCAGCCATAGGCTGATACTCATTCTGAATCTGGGATATGAGTCTTACAATAATATCCAGATTTTCGGAAAAGAGTTTGAGCCTGAAGTCCTGAAGTTTTTCCAGGGCTCCAGTGATTCCCAGAAAAAATTTGAAGTAGAAGTCTGATACCAGCCTCAGGCTGGAGAGCATGGACTTCTGAAGCCTTTGGATTTCCTGGTAGTCTGAGGGATTCATTTGTGAGTGGCATCGGCTCAAAATCACTCCTAGATAATCCATTTGCCGACGGACTTCATTTACCCTGTCGCGGTTCATGGAATCAAATATCTCAAAGGCCCTCATGGCAAAGTATAGATTCAGAAAATCCTGTAGCTCTGTCTCTAATACCTGCTGATCAGTAAGGATCTGGAGTTTGTTCAATACCAGATCGGGAGACTTGTGAATCAGTTCCTGTGCTCCCTGAGCCTGTTCCCATTCACGAATCAGAAGCATCAATTCATCACAGAACTTCAGAAGTTTATCAGTTCGGGATTCAATCACCTCCATTAGCTGGGGGGCCTGTGGCAATTGATTGATGTAATGGGTCAATTCTTCAATTGCTGTGCCTATTTCTACCTCAAGGCTCATAAAATAAGAACCCTGCAATGGAGTAAAACGGTGCAGCGAGGCAATCAAAGCCTCAAGATCAATTTGTGAAATTCGGTCAGCCAGAATGGCTGAGGAATCCTTTAATCGTTGAATTTCTTCTTCATCACTTAGCTTTTTTGCAGCCAGTTCCGCATAATTACCTAGATTCTGCCCCATCATCGCCAGTCTTTCCAGGGGATGAACTTCAAATTCTATGGTTCCAGAACGCTTTGGATTTGTGTTTTCGTATACATAATCAAGTTCGAGACTGGTTTTATTACCTGAAGGTGTGGGGCCGCGTGATCCCAGAAACTGGGACTGATCCATCAGATAGATTCCGGCGGCAACAGCTACCAAAAGAAGAATCAATACAAAAAACCCCATCTTTTACTGCTCTTTTCTGTAAAGGGCTTCCAGTTCCAAACGGGCCCGTGAAAGTTCTTTGATCCGACCTGAGTCCTGATTCATTTTCAAGCGAAACAGCCATGCTTCCCAGCAACAAAGCAATCCGACAGAAAGCCAGAAGTGACCCAGAACCCAGGGTATTATCAAACCTGCCCTGATAATCCATTGCAGTGGGGGATTTGAGAGAATCCAGGCTCCAGGACGATTCATTTTCAGACGGTGTATCTCTTCCTCATGTAAAACGATCAGCTCAGCCAGGGGCTTGAAAAAATCTTTACACCAGGGGCATCGGACAATAGACTGATCCCGTGGCAAAGGATGCGGCTTTCCACATTTGACACAAACTTCTTCTAACACACCTGATTCTACAACATTTTTTTGAATCCATGTATGACAAATCCATGCCTCTTGATTGACTGCGGCAAAATCCTTGAGAATGCCAAAAACTTGTACCGCCTGGTAAAGTTAAAAGGTGTTGAACCTGTCTTTGTGATGAAACTTTTACAAAGTGATTATGACTTTTGCTCCTGGTTTGCAAAAACTGTGCAAAAGACCCTTGGTCTCCATGGATTGCATCTGGCAGAATCTCAGCCCACAAGGCTTTGTCACCTGAAATTGCCCGGGGTTTTTGTACATCAGTTAAGACTTAGCAGTAAAACCCAGATTCCTGTGACTCTAAGCCATGCTTCTGTCAGTATTGAATCGGAGATGGAAACGATTAAGGCTCTTAATGTAGGGGCTCAAAAAAAACAGAAAATTCATGAAATTATGCTGGCCTGTGATGCAGGAGACAAACGGGAAGGAGTGAATCCCGAAGATGTATTAGAAATCTCGAGGCAAATTCAGAATCTGGGTCATATTCATCTTAGGGGCATCACAACTAATTTTGGTTGTTTTAGTGGATATATTCCTGATTGTGAGGCTATGAAAGAGCATCTTAGGTGGATGAGCAATCTAAGAGAAAGTTTAAAAAGGCCGGATCTGGTGTATTCCTTGGGAAATACCTCGAGTCTGCCCTGGCTTCTTGATTACCAGGAAAAAATAAGTGGGCCCACGGAAATTCGCCTTGGTGAATCCCTGTTTCTGGGGCTTGAATCAACAACACAAAATCAGATTGACGGGTTGTTTACAGATGCATTTTTATTGGAAGTGGAAGTGTTGGAATCCATTGTTAAAACCAACATGCCCCCCGATCAGAAACTTGGTCCCAATGGGTTTAAGGAAACCCCGACAGATTTTGTGGGAGGATCTTCCAGTCGTCTATTGTTGGGGCTAGGCAGACAGGATTGTGATTATAGAGGTCTTATTCCCCCAAAGGGCCTTCAGATTCTTGGTTCGAGTTCTGATTACCTTGTGGTTTTGGATCAAAACAGGCAGTTTAGGGTGGGAGATACTATTCGATTAAGGGCTGACTATAAGTCAGTTATGGGGCTTTTTCGTTCACCGGAAGTAGAAAAATCGTTTAAATATCCTCAAGAAAACTGATTGGAATTGGCACAATTGATTTAGCTATTCTATCTCTTCTGCGTTTCCAGAATTCTGCATCCCTGCTGCTTAGAACCCCTGGATC
>JACFNL010000169.1 GCA_019454875.1 Candidatus Cloacimonadota bacterium
GATATGAAACAGGTAATGCATTGTTTACTCCCTAAGACTCCAGAAACTTACCCGGTACAAGGTAATTTTGTACAAAGTCATAGATGGTGTCATTGAGCGGTGTTTGAAATCTTTTTAACCCAGATTCCTCATACTTTAGCATATCGGCACAGGTGTAATACTGATAACGGTTGCGAAGTTCTTCAGGCATTGGTACAAACTCAAACTGGACTGGTTTGTTTAATGCGGAAAAGATTGGTTCAATCAGATCGACCCAGGCCACGGGAGAGCCGTTGCCGAGATTAAAGATACCGGTAGTCTGGGGACTTTTGTAGAATTCAATGAGGCAACGGGTAACATCTTTTACATATATAAAGTCCCGCAGCTGATAACCATCCTGATAGTCTCTATTGTGGCTTTTAAAAAGTTTCACCCTGCCTGTCTCCATAATCTGGTGAAAGGCTTTGACTACCATGGACTGCATATCACCTTTGTGATACTCATTTGGTCCCCAAACATTAAAAAACTTGATGCCTGTAAACCGATTGAGTATCCCATGTTTTTCAAGCCACAGATCGAACATGTGCTTGGAGTAGCCATAAGCATTTAATGGTCTTAATGATACCAAAGAAATTTTATCAGAGAACCCTAAACTCCCATCTCCATAAGTGGCTGCACTGGAGGCATATATCATGGGGATATTTTGTCTAAGACAGTGTTTGGCCAGCATTTTGGAGTATTCAAAGTTATTTTTTATCAGATAACTGCAATCAGATTCCGTAGTGGAAGAACATGCACCTAAATGAAAAACATGTTGTAACTGTAAATCTTTGAGGCAATCGCTTAAATGGTCCTTTTCAATGTAATCCAAAAAGCGAAGACTTCTAAGATTTAGCCACTTTGATGAAGTACCCAGATGGTCACAGACCAGAATATTTTCAATTCCTAGTTGGTTTAGCTGCCAGACAAGAGCACTTCCAATAAATCCTGCTCCACCGGTAACAAGAATCATTTTATTCTTGAACCTCAGGTAGAGCTTCATCTGCGAAATTATCCATGGTCCTTAATTGTCGCAACTGTTTCAAAAGATTCATCATTTTAGCGAAGGGCATGGTTACCTGATCTTTGACACAATATCTTCTCCATGTCACTGTCCGGTTTTGAACCTCATTGTCACCGATCACAAAAATGTTTGGACCTTTTTTTGTAACGGCATTGCGGATTTTTTTAGAGAAGGAATCATTGCTGTCATCTAAAACCACACGGAACCCTTCCTTGTGCAGGACAAGACTCAGTTCTTTTGCATAGTCAAGAAAGGCCTCCGATACGGGTACAATACGAACCTGTACAGGAGCCATCCAGGTTGGAAAGGCCCCTCCAAAGTGCTCTATCAGGAAGGCCAGGAATCGCTCATGAGTTCCTAGAGGCGCACGATGGATAATATAAGGCTCGTGTTCCTTGCCATCCTCAGCGGTATATTTGAGACCAAAACGGTTAGCAATCGCAAAATCAAGCTGATTTGTAGAAGCAGTTTCCTCCCGGCCAATCACATTACGAATCTGAAAGTCAACTTTAGGCCCGTAAAAGGCAGCTTCTCCAGCTTCCGCCTTATATTCTATACCAACCTCATCCAGACAGGAGCGGACCATCTGTTCGGCAAACTGCCAGCGATCTTCATTGTCAATAAACTTGTTTTTGTCAGAAGCGTGCAGGGAAAGACGAACCCAGTATCTGGCAATGCGAAACTTTTCATAATAGTCTTTATGCATCTGTAAAACAGCTTTAAACTCGTCTTTGACCTGATCTTCGCGGCAATAAATGTGAGCATCGTTCATGCTCAGGGCTCGAACCCTTAAAAGGCCAGATAAAGCACCACTGTGTTCATAGCGGTAGCAGGTTCCATATTCGGCCAGCCGCAAAGGCAGCTCCCGGTAGGAGCGGGGTCTTGAACCATAGATTTTATGGTGGTGTGGGCAGTTCATGGGCTTGAGATAATAGTTTTCCCCGTCAATTTCAATGGGGGAGTACATGGTTTCCTTGTAATAGGGAAGGTGCCCAGATGTGTAATAAAGATTTTCCTTGGTAATATGCGGAGTGGCTACCCTGACATATCCAGCCTGGAACTCAATTTCCTTGGCATAGGTTTCCAGTTCTTCTCGTAGTACGGTTCCATTAGGCAGCCACAGGGGGAGTCCCTGTCCGATCTCATCATCCATGTGAAAAATTTCAAGTTCTTTGCCGAGTTTTCGGTGATCCCTTTCCTGAGCCAGCTTTCTTTCCGTAAGAAATTGGTCCAGCTGTTCCCGATTGGCAAATGCCAGCCCATAAATCCTTGTTAGAACCTGTTTGGAGCTATCACCCCTCCAATAAGAACCGGCAATACTATCGAGCACAAAACAGTTGTCTTTTATTTGAGAGGACTGGGCCACATGAGGGCCTTCACACAAATCAATAAAGTTGCCGTTCTGATAAAAGCTGAGTTCAAGTCCTTTGGAAGCTAGTTCATCAGCGTATTCAGCCTTGAGTTTTTGACCCATCTGCAAAAGCATGGTTTGGGCATCGGCCGTGGATTTTGTGGTGCATTCAAATTTCTGGTTGGAGCGAATGATTTTTTTCATCCTCTTTTCCAGATCTTTTAAATCTTCCTGTGTCAGAGGTTCTTCGAGTAGAAAATCGTAAAAAAAGCCTGTGTCAATTGCAGGACCAAAACCTAGCTCTGCCTTGGGGCGAACCTCTAAAACAGCCTGTGCCAGGATGTGGGCCAAAGAGTGACGGATTTTATGTAGTTCAAGTTCAGCATGATCATGAGATTCGCAGTTGTGCATTAAAATTTTCCTTATGTCAAAAATCCAGATTATTTTAGATGTTTTGTCATGATTGTTCAACTTACTGCAAAAAATTGATTTGAGTAAGCAGGCTATTGATATTGGATGAACAGTCCTTTTCAAACATACGAAGGAGGAATTCTCCAGGAGACATTGAGTCTTCTAAAAGGATTTCTAGAAGTGGGCCTAAGGTAGACTGTGTAATTTTGGGGTCTTCAAGCTGGTTTAGTCCAGATTCGGCAATTTTGAGGATTTCCTTACAGACATCCAGGACAGTGTAACTTCGGAAGGATGTGTGAATCCCTTTTAAATGGATGGAATGTAATAACTCATATATTTCCTGAAAGGAAAATTCCTGCAACAGTACCAAAAGGTTATTCAGGGACTCAGGATTTTGAAACAGCCCACGAATCAGGGCCACGGGGCTCATCTGAAATCTTGGGATCTGGGCATCCGGAGTCCGGATCTCAAGGAAATGTTTGATGCGGGATTCAAAAAATGACTGACTATTGTGAAGATTAAGTTTTTCTTCCCAGTCCGGCTGATGCGCCAAATCGGGAAATTTGTCCATAAGTGAAGATTTCCCGTCAGGAATTAAGGTATCCCCTTGTTTAAAGAACATGGCGGGCATGTTGAGAACTCCGTCAAGGTAGGCATTCAGTGAGAACTTAGAACTTAACATGGAGAGGGGTATAAGGCTTCTTTTTGGATCAGTATTGGCCCAAATCAGGGAGCGATAGCAATTATGGTCCCAGGGTTTACCCTGGTACAGAGGGGAATTGGCAAACATGGCCCGTAGGAAGGGTGCGCTTTTTAAGGCGGCAATCAGCTTGTTTTCAAGATCTTCAACTCCGAAGTAGTCAATACAGACCTGGGTACTTGCAGAGGTCCTCATCATAGAGCTGCCTAAGGAGCCGGATCCGAGAAAATGGGCATCCATCAACTGATACCTTGGTTTTGGCAAAAGGTGGTGTGAGTCTGGACCAAGAAGAGGGTGATAGCCCATCCCAATCATCTTGATGGGAAACAGATTGTGAATTGCCATAAGGCTTGCCTTAAACTTCTGAAGATCGGCAGAAATTTCTGCAAGGCTGCTTCTAGGAGGTGTGCTTAACTCAAGCTGGCACCCGGGTTCGAGGGTGATGAGTCCAAAATCTGTTTCAAGGGAGTAAACAAGATCTTTGTATACTTCAACGACATTTCCAATTTTTAATTCTTCCAGGGATTTGAGTAACTGACTCATGCCTTCAGGGCCAGAAATGGATTGGGGTCTGTTATTTAGCAATAAAACCAGATGCTCAAATTCAGCCCCAATGGTCTGAGTGCTGCCTTTGGCCTTGCTGCGGTTGTCCAGAGAGGTTTTCCATAAATCAAGCATGAGATTCCTTCGTTTGATCAATAGAGCATAATACACAAAATTCAGCAAATTGCAGCTGAGCAAGTCGAATGGCTGATGGCATGCGGTTTTTGCTGTTCATTTGAGGAACATCCGTTCAAGAGAAAAAAAATTAAAAAATTCTTGACCATTGGAATTGTTAGGCGTATTATATGCATCCTCTCGGAAAGAGAGG
>JACFNL010000024.1 GCA_019454875.1 Candidatus Cloacimonadota bacterium
GGTTGTTCGTCGCTAAAGAGACATGGGCTTACCAATATCAGTAGTATCAAAAACATATTCATTACACACCCTTATCTTATACTGAATTCTGCTGAAGTAAAAATACTCATTCGCCAACAGGAAGAAACAGGCTCATAAGCACATAGATAAGAACTCCTACCCCTGTTGCTCCAAAAAAAATCCATAAAACCCTGATGAGGTTAGCATCTATGCCAAAATGATTGGAAAGACCTCCACATACCCCCGACAACATTCTTTTGCTTCTCGATTTTGTCATTATTTTGGTCGCCATACGATCTCTATTCTACCTTCATGTCAATTGCAGAATTACCATAACATTTGATTCTGTTTCTGGCAATTTCACAAGGTATGATCTACAATTTTTTGAACAGGCTCTTAGTGGCCAACGAGGGTTTTGTGATGAAAAGAAAATCTCTGGTTCGTTTTGACTGGGCCATAAAAAAAATTTTAAGGCAGAAGGCCAACTTCAAAATTTTGGAGGGCTTCATTTCCTCCATCATCGGACGAGATACGAAAATAAAAAAAATTCTGGAGAGTGAAAGCAACAAGGATTTTAAGCAACAAAAACTCAATCGTGTAGATATTCTATGCGAGGATCAGGCTTCCAATCTCTTTTTAGTTGAGGTTCAGATTGATTACCAATACGACTACCTGTTACGCATGCTTTATTCGGTAAGCCGTGCCATCACGGAATATATGCAGGAGGGTAGTGAATACGCAGCGGTTCGCAAAATTTACTCCATCAATATTCTTTATTTTGAACCAGGCTTAGGCAATGACTACGCCTACAGAGGCACCACCAATTTTTATGGTCTACACAATCAAGAAGAGCTTCAGATGGATGCTAGGCAAATGGATAAGTTTTCAGGCAAGGCGCGATTTTCAGATATTTTTCCTGAATACTGGCTTCTGAATGTCTCAGGTTTTGATGGGGTTGCCAAAGACACATTGGATCAATGGCTCTATTTTTTAAAGCATGAAAGGGTTGAGGCCCATTTTGATGCCAAAGGGTTGGTTGAGGCCAAAGAAATTTTGGACATATCGCGACTTAGCGACAAGGACCGCCGCGAATACAATCGCTTTTTAGATAGTCTGCGTGATGAAGCCAGCCTTGCAGAAACTATTCGCCTCGAAAAAAAGATTGCCCGTCGCGAAGGTCTTGCTGAAGGTCTTGCGGAGGGTGAGACCCGAGGTCGTGCTCGAGGTGAGCTGGAAGGGACTTTGAAGACCTTGTTATTGTTGTTTCGCCAGGACATTTTGCCCAAAGATACGGTTGTTCAACAAATGTCATCTCTGAAAGGCCAGGGTTATGATGATCTTGTAGAGGATTTTTTGTCCCAGCTGGAAGTTTGATTTATGCCATGAGTATGGGCTCTACCCAGCGAAGCCGAGTGATTTAGATTTTATCAGAGTTTAATCTGTTTCCCATATCAGAAATGTGTATGAGAGGATTTGATGAACTTGGCTGATATGCCAAAAGGGAACGGGGGTACAACCGGTTTCTGAGGTCACGAATCCCAAAAGGCAAATTCCTGAGCCAATTCTTCACCGTTTAGGTTGGCGTTTTGTCAATTCCCACCAGGTGCAAAAAATTTTTCCAGCCAGCGGCAAAGAAAAAACCAGATCAGGCCCAGTGGTATGGTAATGAAAAAATCCAGGGGCCAGACTATCATCCAGCCTAAGATCACAAGCCACATCAGATCCCTGGTTCTTAAAAATTTATCCCTGCGTGACTGGGCTTTTATTGATCTCCATTGCATAAACAGATTATAGCATTGTTGATTTGTAAATGAATGGTTTGTTAGATTGCCGCCATGCTAAAAAAGCTGGTGATTGCAGAAAAAAAAAGTGTAGCGGATGATATTTCCAAAGCTTTGGGCTTAAAAGGCCCTGCTGGAGATGGATTTCGGGAAAATGAGTCATACATTGTTTCCTGGGCTGTTGGCCACCTTCTGGAGCTGATGGATCCTGAGGATCTGGATAAAAAATACAAGGCCTGGCTTTTGAAGGATTTGCCAATTTTGCCTGATTTGTTTGAATACAAGGTCGTTTCCAGGACCAAGGATCAGTATCAGGTTTTAAAAAAACTTCTGAAACGCAAGGATATTGAGTGTGTTATCAATGCCTGTGATGCCGGGAGAGAAGGGGAACTGATCTTCAGGGCGATTCTTGAGAAGGAAAAATGTAAACTTCCTGTCTTAAGGCTTTGGCTCTCCTCCATGACTAAGGAGGCGATTCAGAAGGGTTTTCTGGAAGGGTTGATGCCTGGAGCCCAGTTTGAGGGCCTGGCGGCAGCTGCCAAATCCCGTTCGGAAAGTGACTGGTTGATTGGTATCAATGGAACCAGGGCTGTGACAAAACGCCTAAATTCCCGAACCAACCGTACCGTATTTTCTGTGGGCAGGGTACAGACCCCAACCTTAAAAATGGTGGTGGATAGAGAACTGGAGATAATCACTCATGTTCCCAGACCTTATGCCAGAATTGAAGCCCAGTTTCAGGCAAAAGATCATAAATATGGATCCGTACTTCAATCTTCACAGAATGAGGAAAACCGCGAAAGATTTTTTGATTTGAATCAGGCCCGTGAAATTCAGAAGAGACTGGGTAAACCAGGCCTGAAGGCCAAAGCCTCGGAGACTAGAAAATCCACATTGCAAAAACCATATCCACTCTATGATCTGACTTCATTACAAAGGGATGCCAATACCCGTTTTGGTATGAGTGCGGCCCGTACTTTATCAGCGGCTCAAAGACTCTATGAGCGCGAGAAGGCTCTAACTTATCCCAGAACCGACTCCAGGCATTTGCCGCAGGACTACCAGCCATTTCTGGAAAATGTCTTTGCTTCCTTGAGCAGCCATCCGGAATATGGTGTTTTTGCCAGAAGATTGAGGGGAAAAGCCAAGGCTTCAGATCGCAAAATCTTTGATGACAGCAAGGTATCGGATCACTTTGCTATTATCCCTACGGGGGAATTGCCTAAAAATCTCGAAGGTGATGATGCCCGTGTGTATGATCTGGTGGTGAAACGCACAATGGCCATTCTGTTTCCTCCCGCTGAATACGAGGTTGTAGATCGAGTAACAGTGCTTGATGATTTGACATTTCGCAGCAAGGGCAAGTTTTTAAAGGTCATGGGCTGGGTTGAGATATACGGAAAACTAATTGCCAGTGAGGATGAGGTCAGTCTTCCTCCCTTATCGGGACCTTTGGTTGAACTGATGGGTTCTGAACTTTCGGAACATATGACCAAACCACCGGGTAGAATCGGAGAGGCGAGGCTTCTTACCCTTATGGAGACCGCTGGTAAGGAACTTGACGACGAGGAACTGTTTGAGGCTATGGGTGGTAAAGGGATTGGAACTCCAGCAACCCGGGCTGATATTATTGAGAACCTGATCCAGAAAGAGTATCTGGTCAGGATGAGTGGTGGAGCATTAAAGGCTACTGGTAAAGCAATTCGTCTGATGGATGTCTTAAGCCGCGTGAATGTCAAACGCCTGCATTCTGTAGAACTGACGGCAGAAATGGAGCATAGCCTCAAGGAACTGGAGTCTGGGAAAGTGACTCGGGCTGCTTTTATGAAAGAAATTGTAGGTTATGTCAAAGAAGTTGTGGATCAGGTTCGCGACTTTGATTATGAAACCCTCTATCAAGGGACAGAACCAGTGGCAGTTTGCCCCAAGTGTGGATCAAAGGTGTTTGAAAACCTCTTTGGATATGCCTGTCAGCACAATACCCAAAAAGAAGCCACCTGCGATTTTATGGTTTTAAAGGAGTACTCCGGTAAATATTTTCATCCAGCACAGGTTTCACAGTTTATTAAGAACCGGGAAACCGAGGAAGAAAAACTTCAGTATATGGATGGTAGAGAGTTTTACGGCAAGTTGATTCTGGATGCGGATTGTAAGGTGCAGGTTTTGTCAAAAAATGCAGAAGGGGAATATGTATCGACTCGCTCCAAGTCAGTTCAGGAAATGGCCCAAAGTGAGACTTTTTCTGAGGAAAAGTCAGTGGAGTCTTTGTTTTTTGAACAGGTTGGAATGTTTCGTCACAGTTCTGCGGCCTATTATTTTGAAGTGGCCAGGTTTCCCAAAAGCCTTGGTAAAAAAACCCCTAAAACTCAGGAACCATTTGTAAGTCGTCTCCCGGCCACTGTCTGTGACCGTCCGATTCAGGAAAGTGAAGCTTTGGAGTTTTTTCAGAAGGGAAAAACCGGTCTTTTGAGTAATTTTATTTCAAAAAAGGGCAAACCATTTAATGCAACCCTGTATATTAAGGCCGATGGCAAACATGGATTTGAATTTGAGCCAAGGGTTAAAAAGTCCAAAAGTTCAGAGGAAGCTACAGCATGAGATACAATCAGGTTTATCTTGAAGATATTGCCTGGGTCGCTCCCCAGAATGTAATCAGTACCAGGGCCCTGGAGATGAAGTTAAAACCAGCCCTCGATGCTCTAGGAATTCCTGTGGGGCATCTGGAGGCTTTAACTGGACTTAAAGAACGCAGATTCTGGGATCCCGGTATGAAACCTTCGGTTCCAGGCACTGAGGCAAGCCGTATTCTGCTTGGCAGAAATGCGGATCTCAGTTCAAAAATTGGGGCTTTGGTCAATGGTTCTGTTTGCCGGGACTATCTGGAACCAGCTACCGCAACTGTTTTGGCCCATGAACTGGGCTTACCCCAGAATACGGTTTTGTTTGATGTATCCAATGCCTGTTTAGGATTTGCCACTGCAATGAGCGTGGTGGCTAATATGATTGAATTAAATCAGGTGGAGGCTGCGCTTGTGGTTTCAAGTGAAGGCTCCCTAGAGGTGGTGGAAAACACAATTTCCAATCTTTTGAGTAATCCTTCGGAAAAGGCCCTTTTAGCAGCAGTTCCTACCCTGACTTTAGGTTCAGCGGCAGTGGCCATGCTTATGGTGAACAAACGACTGAGCAAAAAGAAACTTCAGTTTGTAGGTGGTGTTTCGTTAAATGATGCCCGTCAGAGCCAGCTTTGTATCTGGGGTCCAGATACAGGCTTTCCTTCGAGTATTCAGCACACCATGGCTACGGATGGAAAAACACTTTTAGAGACCGGTACAGTGTTGGCGGCCAAAACATGGGATAAATTTTCATTGGAAACTGGATTTGATAAAAAATCTGCCCATGCCTATTTTTGTCATCAGGTCGGTCCAATTCATACCAGCATGGTGTTTAAGACATTAGGTCTTGATGCCAGTAAGGATTATTCCTCCTATGAAGTGCATGGAAACACGGGTTCGGCTGCTTTGCCTTTGACCTTGGGAATGGGAATTGAGGCTGATGCGATTCAACCCGGGCAGAAGGCTGTTTTAATGGGAATCGGGTCTGGTCTGGTTTGTACCATGTACGCACTGGAGTGGCATGTCTGAGGATTTGTTAAGTTTTGGCAGACTTGGCTTTGATCTTGAATCCATCAGGGATTTGTATCCTTTTCAATCCAATTTTATTCAGATTGAAGGTCTGAATTATCATTATCTGGATGAAGGCAGTGGAAAGCCAGTTCTTATGCTTCATGGAAACCCGACCTGGAGCTTTTATTACCGAAATCTGGTTCTTGGTCTTAAAGAGAAACATCGGGTTATAGTACCAGATCATATTGGTTGTGGTTTATCCGATAAGCCACAGAATTATTCTTACAGGCTGGCTCGACATATTGAAAATGTATTGCATCTGATTCATAGGCTGGATTTGAACGATATCACCCTGGTTGTTCACGACTGGGGTGGAATGATTGGTTTTGGTGCTGCCATGCAGGATCCAGGCCGGTTTTCCCGATTTGTGATTTTGAATACCGGGGCATTTCGTCTGCCCCAATCTGGTTCCTTATCGCGAAGAATTGGAGCCTGCCGCGTACCAGGTTTTGGAAAAATGGCAGTCAGGGTTTTTAATGCCTTTGCCCGGGGAGCCTCCATGATGGCCACCGTATCGGGAAAAATGAGCAAGAGGGAAAAGGATGCCCTGTGCGCTCCTTACAATTCTTACCAGAATCGGATAGCCACGCATCGCTTTGTGGAAGATATTCCTCTGGAAGCGGATCATGCCAGTTATGCCAGACTGGTACAGATTGAAAACTTTCTGCCCAATTTTAGTCATCTTCCCAGGCAATTGATCTGGGGCAAACAGGATTTTTGTTTTGATGATCACTTTTTGGCGCGCTGGAAAGAAATCTGGCCAGACATGCCTGTTCTTGAATTGCCTGATGCTGGACATTATGTGCTTGAAGATGCCAAAGATGAGGTACTGGGCTGTATTCAGGATTTTTTTGAAAGAACCAAGGGCGACTCATGACCGCTACGGTCAATATCGCCAGATTTTTGCCGGAAGCTGCCCAAAAGCACCCATATAAAAAGGCTGTGATCTGCCTTGACAGGATGTATTCGGACAGATTCAGTTATGTACATCAGACTTTTTTTGAGGTAGATGAACTTTCCAACCGTTATGCCCATGGGTTAAAAGCCCTTGGATTTTCACAGGGCATGAAGGTTCTTTTAGCGGTGAAACCAGGGCTGGATTTTGTGCCTTTGACATTTGCTCTGTTTAAAATAGGTGCGGTTCCGGTTTTGATAGATCCGGGTATGGGTAAAAAGAATCTTTTACAGTGTATTGAGCTTGTAGCACCAGAAGCCTTGATTGGCGTAGCAAAGGCCCATATTGCCAAACTTTTAAAACCGGGGGCTTTTAAAAGTGTGAAGCACAGTATTGTGGTCGGCCGCAAATTTATGCTGCCTGGTATAGCTTTACGGGATGTATTATCTGAGAACCGCCAGGAATTTCAGATAGCAAATACCAAAGCCCGTGATATGGCAGCCATTGTGTACACCACAGGCAGCACAGGGATTCCTAAGGGAGTGGTATATTTTCATGAGCAGATGGAAGGTCAGGTTCGTCTGATTCGGGAAAAATTTCAGATCCCGGATCATGCAGTGGATTTACCAGTTTTTCCTTTGTTTGCCCTTTTTGCCGTGGCCTGGGGTATTACGGCTGTCATTCCACATATGGATCCGACAAAACCGGCACTGGCAAACGAAAACATTCTCATTCGCCAGATTCTGGATCAGGGTGTGTCCTTCTCCATTGGTTCTCCGGCACTATGGGATCGACTCGGGGCTTATTGTGAAAACCACAAAATTATCCTTCCCTGCCTCAAACAGATCCTGATGGTAGGAGCACCAGTACGACCCCATATTCTGAAACGGTTTCAGAATGTTTTACCAAAGGGAGAGACTTTTACCCCCTATGGGGCGACTGAGGCTCTGCCTGTGGCTGTAATCAGTGGTACAGAAGTTTTGAGCACTACAGCTTTGTTGTCAGAACAGGGTAAGGGTACCTGTATTGGTACTGCTTTTCCCGACATCACGATCCGGGTAATTAAAATCTCAGAAGAAGCAATTCCAGAGTGGAGTGAATCCTTGCTCTGTGCTCCCAATGAGGTTGGAGAAATTGTGGTCAAGGGTCCGATTGTGACTCAGGAATACTTTTTATTACCTAAGGCCACGGAGTTGGCAAAAATTCGTGAAAATGATGCTATCTGGCATAGAATGGGGGATCTTGGGTATCTTGATGAAATGGGAAGACTCTGGTTTTGTGGTCGCAAGGCCCATAGGGTAGAAACTGAAACCAGAAGATATCTCTCAGTGTGCTGTGAGGCCATTTTTAATCAGCATCCCAAAGTGCACCGCACGGCACTGGTGGGAATCACAAAACATGGGGGCCAAAAAGTCCCTGTGATTGTGGTAGAACCTAAAGCCAATCAGATGCCCACATCTTTTCAGGAGAAACAGAAATTTGTGAATGAGCTATTAGAACTTGGAAAACAGTATGAGCATACCAGGGAGATTGGGGCTCTTTTGTTTCACCCTTCATTTCCTGTGGATATCAGGCATAATGCCAAGATTTTTCGTGAAAAACTTGCAGTATGGGCTCAAAATGAAATAGGGGACTGCTCATGCGGGCACTAGTTACCGGAGGCGGAGGGTTTTTAGGCTCTTCTATTGTGCGGATGTTATTGCAGGATGGTCATCAGGTACGGGTTCTGGCCCGCAGTCAATATCCTGAGTTAAAGGATTTGGGCGTTGAGATGGTGCGGGGTGATATTACGGATCTGGAGTCGGTGATTTCAGCGGCTAAAGATTGTGACAGTGTCTTTCATGTGGCAGCCAAAGCTGGTATCTGGGGTGCATTTTCTGAATATTATCGTATCAATGTCGAGGGAACCAAAAATGTTTATATGGCCTGTGTGGCCAACGGGATCTCCCGGCTTGTTTATACTTCCAGCCCAAGTGTTGTGTTTGATGGCAGGGATATGGAAGGGGTAAATGAATCTGTACCCTATCCAAAACATTATGAGGCCCATTACCCTTATACCAAAGCGATTGCCGAACAGTTTATATTGCAAAAAAATGCAACCGAAGGTGTGTTTACCTGTGCTTTAAGACCTCATCTGATTTGGGGAGAGGGTGACAATCATCTAATCCCCCGGATTCTAAAGCGGGCCAGAAACAAACAGTTAAGAATTGTGGGTAATGGAAAAAATCTTGTAGATTGTGTGTTTGTGGATAATGCGGCCCGCGCTCATATATTAGCCTGTGAGAAGCTTGTTTTGGGTTCACCGGTTTGTGGTCGAGCCTATTTTATTGCCAATGATGAGCCAATGCCTTTGTTTGACTGGATGAATGAGTTTGTTGTGGCTGCCGGCTTGCCTCGGGTCAAGAAAAAGGTTCCTGTTGCTTTAGCCTGGACGGCCGGATCCATTATAGAAAGTATTTACAAGAGTTTTGGCATTCAATCTGAGCCGAGAATGACCCGTTTTTTAGCTGCTGAACTAGGTACAGCGCACTGGTTTGATCTCAGTGCCGCAAAACGCGACTTTGGGTACTGTCCAGAAGTATCTAATCAGAAAGGTTTCCAAAGAGTTTTTGCTTCAGAGTGGTGGAGGGCCCTACGCACTGAAGTGTGATTTTTTGAATTCAGTCAGGATTTGTAAAAATCTGTTTCTGGCTTCTGGATTGCCTAAAAGCGGGTTAGTTTGAAAAGCCGCCTGAATTCTGAATTGATATTGCAGTTCCTTACAGTTTAAAAACTGCAAAGCGGGAAATAAAGATGGAGGAATACTCTGTTTAGGCACAAGACTTAAGGCTTCGGTGTTTCTGATCAGACGAGGAATAATTCTTGCCGAGTCAACTTCAGCCAATACATTCAGGCTAAGATTGTGTTCATCAAACATTTCTTCCAGATAACACCGAGCAGAGCTGGTTAGAACCCAGGGCATGGCTGATAACTTCTGCAATTGTATGGTCTGATCCAGGACTATGGATGAGGAGCAGATTAAAGCCAGCTCATCTTTTAAAATAAAATGAGTGTTTTCTTCAGGATAGTCCGCAATTTCTTCATCAGATCCAACATTAATAGTGATGGCTACATCAAGATTGCCCAGTTTCAGTTCTTCACGAATTTTCTGTCCCGAAAAACTTTGCAGCACAAATGGAATTTGAGGATCTGATTGCAGGAGCTTTTCAAGCAGGGGCACAATGGAATCGAGCTGCTGTCTGGCCACTCCTATCCGAATTGGTTTTACCTGACTGGACTGTACTCTAAACTCCCGTTTCATGGCCTGAAAATCCGTACGGAACTTTTCTGCCCAGTTTTGAAATCGTTTACCACTTTCTGTAAGAATGGTTCTGTTTTTGTCCCTGACAAAAAGCTCCTGCCCTAAATAGTCCTCAAGGGCTTTGATGGAGGCTGATATTGCGGACTGGGTAATACTTAACTGCCGGGCTGCCTGCCGAAACGAGCCAGATTCAACCACCATTAAAAAATAACGAACCTGATTTGGATTCAGCATAGGTGAATTATAGAGACACATCCAGCGGTTTGTAAATTGAGGCTTTTGATTCTGTTCCCTAGTAAGGAAAATCTTGCCATTTTTTAGGTCCTGGCGTTATGGTACTTTTATGAACACATTAATCTCCCCTGGTTCAGTTCGTGTTTTCCCCCTGTCCAAACTTCTTTTGCTGCCTCAAACCTATCAGCATCTGAATGTTTTTGAATCCCGCTATCTGAAGCTGGTAAAGGACAGTCTGGAATCCGATCAGAAGATCTGTATGGCTGTGATTGAAGCCGGGCATGAAGTAGAGTATCTGGGCAACCCTCCTTTGTACAAAGATGCCTGTATTGGCCATATCGAAAAATGTGTCACCAATCAGGACGGGACCTATTATGTTACTTTAAAAGGGATTCAGGAAGTCTGTTTGCAAGAAGAGATTTCTGGGGGAAGTTTTTATAGAAGTTTTACATGCCAGCCCAAAAAGTTTCGCCTCCCCCACAGGGAACCAACCAGCAATGCCCTAAGGGCCCAGCTTTTAAGTTTTCTGGATTTTTTATATGAAAGAGCTGGAGAGAATGAAGCTAGAAGATGGGTTAATTCTATCCGTGATTACGAGTTGATGCGATTGGTGCATCAACTTTGTGTTGCTATGCCATTAAGGCTTGATTTACAGATGCAGCTTGCCGCTTCGGAAGACCTGATAGGGCGTGGATACCTGCTTTTGGATCTGGTCTCCGAGATATTCCCTGATTTTGGCAATCTTGAATTAAAAAATTTAATTCACTAAATCCGATTTTTTTTCCCTCGATCTATTGACGCATTCAAATCTATTCGTAGAATTAGCATCGTCAACGACGCGTTATCTTACAAGGAGTAAGTACATGAACAAAATTTTGTGTGGTTCCCTCAGCCTTTTGCTGGGTGCCTCTCTACAAGTGCAGGCTACTGAATTGTCTAATGATGTAGCTTCTCGAATCAACGAACCAGGCACTTCCCGTGTCATCATCACTTTTCATGATAAAACCAGCCGTAGCCGTTTGAGCAACAAAGGTTCTCAGGCTGAAATGAAAAGAACCTTAAAGGCTAACTACACAGCGTCGAGCCGTGAAGTGCGCAATCTGTTCACAAATACAAGAAGCAGCATCGGACGAATTTCTGATGAGCTTTGGGCAGCAAATGCCATGATTGCTGAAGTATCCAATAGTGCATTGGAAACTCTACAGTCCATGGACGGAGTAGCTCAGGTTACTCTGGATAGAGTGATCCCTTTTGAAGAACTGCCAGCTAATTCTTCTGATACAGTGAAGGAAGATGAATGGACTTATGGCCTTAAGGTATTGGGAGTAGATAAGGTTCGCAAGGCCTACAACCTGACCGGTAAAGGTGTAAGGGTTGGGGTTTTGGATACAGGTATTGATGCCAACCATCCTGATTTAAAGGGTAAAGTGGTTGCATGGGGTGATTTTGCTGGCACAAGTGCAACTGAAAAAGATGCTCATGGTCACGGAACCCACTGCGCCGGAACTATTGCTGGTGGCAATGCTTCTGGAAAACATATCGGTGTAGCTCCTGAGGCTGAACTGGTAATCGGCAGAATTTTTGGTGATTCCGGCGGAGCTACTCTGTCTGGTATTTTACAGGCTATGAACTGGATGACCGATCCTGATGGTAATGCTGAGACCAATGACCATCCTAGACTGGTATCCAATTCATGGGGTGGCCGTCAGGGCAGCATGGATAAAGAACAGGCTATGTGGAACATCGTTACCGCATGGCGCGAGTTAAACATTGTTCCTGTATTTGCTGCAGGTAACAGTGGTCCTCGCCCTAAAACAATCGGAACTCCCGGTGGTTACCCACATTCCTTTGCTGTAGGCGCAACAGACAGCAATGATAAAATTGCCGGATTTTCTTCCCGTGGTCCAATTACCTGGGAAGGTAAGGATTATGTTAAGCCAGAAGTATCTGCTCCTGGAGTTAATGTATATTCTGCAAAACCAGGGGGCGGGTATCAGAGTATGAGTGGAACATCCATGGCCTGTCCTCATGTGGCTGGTCTGGTTGCTCTGATGATCGAAGCTAATCCTGCTCTGACAGTTTCTGAGATTGAAAATATCCTTAAAGAAACTTCAGTAGATCTGGGTGAAGCTGGTCCAGATAACATCTTTGGTGTTGGTCGCGCTGATATCGGTGCTGCTATTGCTAAAATCAAGGGTGAAAAAGCTGCTCAGAAAGCCAATTTTGAGTCTATTTTTGAATAGTCTCTAATCTGTCATTGACAGAAGGGCCCGGTTGCCGTTAGGTTTCCGGGCTCTTTTAATTTATGTACAATCAATATTTCAAATTGTTGCAGGAAGCAGAGAATGCGAGGGATAAAGCCTCGGATTATATCAAGGACACCCAGGAAGGCTCAGCTTATTCGTTAGCGGATAATCGCTTTATGACTCATCTGAGACTGCAAAAGTTTCTTAAGAAGCTCAGTGAAGAAGAGATTCGTGATTTAGCGAACCATTTAGGTATTGCTCACCAACAACATTCCTTACCAAATCTAATTCGTATTCTGGGTCGGGCAGACAGGACGGGAAGCGTATGACAAGTTATGTTTATCTCATGCTAGCGGCATTGGCTGGCTTTTTTATGCCGGTACAGGCGGCTATCAATTCACAGTTAGGCCAGAAAATCGGCGGGCCTATTCTGGCTTCTGCGGTTTCATTTTTTGTGGGTACGATCTGTCTGTTTGCGTTTTTGCTTTTAAGCAAGGTTTCTATGCCTACTCTTACCGTTTTACAGTCCGTGCCCCTTAAACTCTATCTTGGAGGAGTGATTGGGGCATTGTTTGTAGCTTTTATCACTCTTTTGATTCCCAAACTCGGTGCGGCAACCATGGTTGCCTTTGTACTTGGGGGACAGGTGACGACTTCACTTATCCTCGATCATTTAGGTCTTCTAGGCCTGCCACAGCATAGCTTGAGCATGCCCCGAATTCTTGGGGGGGTATTGATTATTGTGGGTATCTATTTGATCCGTCGTTTCTAAACAGGGTATACTCCCCGGCACTATGAAAACAAAAGCAGCTGTTTCCTTTGAAGCCGGTAAACCATTAGAAGTACTCCAGGTTGATCTTGAAGGGCCAAAGCCCAATGAGGTTCTGGTTAAAATTGTGGCCTCAGGGGTATGTCATACCGATGCCTATACCATGTCAGGAGCGGATCCGGAAGGATTGTTTCCTGTAGTGTTTGGGCATGAAGGTGGAGGAATTGTAGTTGAGGTAGGCTCTGCCGTGACTACCCTTACTCCTGGGGATCATGTAATACCTCTTTATACTCCAGAGTGTCGGGAATGTAAGTTCTGCCTCTCGGGTAAAACCAATCTTTGCCAGAAAATCCGGGCCACTCAGGGCAAGGGCTTAATGCCTGATGGCACATCGAGGTTTTCATATCAGGGAAAAATGCTTCATCATTACATGGGTTGTTCCACCTTTTCTGAGTACACCGTTTTGCCTGAAATATCTCTGGCCAAAATTAATCCTTTGGCCCCATTGGAAAAAGTCTGCCTTTTAGGTTGTGGAATCACCACCGGAGTAGGGGCAGTTTTGTATACGGCAAAGGTTGAGGCCGGGGCTACCGTAGCTGTTTTTGGCCTCGGGGGCATCGGACTTAGTGTAATTCAGGGGGCAGTTATGGCCAAAGCCTCACGAATTATTGCTGTAGACATCAATCCGGCCAAATTTGAGTTTGCCAGACAGCTAGGGGCCACGGATTGTGTGAACCCCCTGGAATCAAATCGCCCTATTCAGGAAGTTATTGTGGAAATGACAGATGGAGGGGTGGATTATTCCTTTGAGTGCGTAGGTAATGTAAATCTGATGCGTGCCGCTTTGGAATGTGCCCACAAGGGATGGGGTGAATCGGTAATTATTGGTGTTGCTGGTGCAGGCCAGGAGATTACGACAAGGCCATTTCAGCTTGTGACCGGAAGGGTCTGGAGAGGCTCAGCCTTTGGTGGGGTCAAGGGAAGAACTCAGTTACCCGAAATGGTGGACTGGTATATGCAAGGTAAACTGAAGGTAGATGAGTTTGTGACTCATACCATGCCATTGGAAGATATAAACCATGCCTTTGATTTAATGCATGAAGGTAAAAGCATCCGTTCCGTTGTACATTTCTCTTAAGGCTTTTATGCAGGTACTAGCTTCTGTTTCTAAAAATTATTGTTTTTCTGGTGTTCAGCATGTGTTTGAACATGATTCCTTAATACTTGGCTGCAAAATGAAGTTTGGTCTTTACATGCCGGCCAATACAGAAAGACAAAAAATTCCTCTCTTTCTATGGCTCTCCGGTTTGACCTGCACCCATGAGAATTTTGTAACCAAATCGGGCATTCAGGGCATAGCTTCCAGGCATGGGGTTTGTGTTTTAGCACCGGATACCTCGCCACGGGGTATTGGAATTTCAGGTGAAGATGATTCCTGGGATTTTGGTACAGGAGCTGGTTTCTATCTGGATGCTACCAATTCTCCCTGGGATAAAAACTATAAAATGGAGTCCTATCTGGTTCAGGAACTGATACCTCTGGTTCTTAAAACCTATCCCGAACTCTACGATCAGGTGATGATCAGTGGACATTCCATGGGAGGCCATGGGGCTTTGACCCTGGGATTAAATTATCCTCATATTTTTGGTAGTGTGACGGCATTTTCGCCTATCTGTGCTCCTATACGCTGCCCCTGGGGACAAAAAGCATTTTCCAATTATCTTGGAGAGGATAAAACAGGCTGGGCCCGCTATGATACATGCGAACTGATAACCTCTGGCAAAACCACAAAACCAATCCTTATTGATCAGGGACTTTCTGATAATTTTCTTCAGGAACAGTTAAAGCCTGAGCTTCTGGAAGAGTCATTAAAGCATAGTACTCAAAAGGCTCTGATTCGCCGTCACGAAAATTATGATCACAGTTATTATTTTGTTTCTACATTTCTTGAGGAACATCTTCTCTGGCACTTAAAAAACCTTGATTTCAAGCCCTGATGGGCATTAGGTTTGTTGCTCCATGACGGAGCCCAAAAAAATTCAGGGCTCGCACTACTCTTTAGCTGAGTTGCGGGCCCTTCTGACATACTTTTATCCACATCGATTCCGAATGCTGATCGCTTTTGTGATGATGATGACCTTAACCGGATTGATGGTTTCTCGACCAGTGATTTTAAGGTCTATCATTGACAATGTGACAGGTCCAAAAGATCAGGAATTGATGCTTTTTCATGCTGCCCTGTTTGTAGGTATTCTTGTGCTTGCCATGTGTATCAGCTACTGGCAAAGCATGATGATGGCAAGAGTTGGGCTGGAAATTGTATCGCTTATAAAAACCAATCTGTTTTCGAGGGTTTTAAAGCTTTCCCTGCACTTTTTTAACTCCCATAAAGTTGGCTGGCTGATTTCCCGAGTCGAGGGAGATACCGAACAACTGAGAAACTTCTGTTCTCACCTTACCTTAAGAATTGTGGCAGATATCTGTCTCTTTTTTGGGGTTCTGGGAATTATGGTTACTACCGATCCCGGAGTAGCAGTTCGAGTGATGCCCATGATGATTTTTTTGATGATCCTGATCCTGGCTTGCAGCAAAAAGATCAGCGAGTATTTTAATCAGGCCAGGAGCCGGTATGCAGAACTTTCTGGAAGTCTGGCTGAGTACTTGCAGGCTATTTTTCTGATCCAGCTCTATGATAGAAAATCTCAGGTACTTTCTGAACTGCAAAAAAAAAGTCTGGCCCGTATGGATGCGGAGAACAGAGCCTCCTTATTCTCCAATGCGTTCTGGGGCTTCTTTCTGTTCATGACAGAAGGAGTTCTTATTGCAATTCTGGTGGGTTATGGGGTGCATCAGGTCCAATCTTCCTTGATGAGCCTGGGTACCTTAGTTATGATGCTTGAGTTTTCAAGGCAGATGGCCCAGCCCTTACATGCCATTGGGGAGAATTTTCATGCCCTGCAGAAGTCGGCAGTATCTGCCTCAAGAGTATTTAAAATTCTGAATGAAAAAACTGAGGAAGAATTGATTGAAACCTCGGAAACCAAAGAGGCACCTGCCTTATTGAGCCTGGGGTTTGACAATGTCTCATTTGCCTATTCTTCAGACAAACCAGTTCTGAAGGGTATTTCTTTTGATCTTCTGAAGGGGAGTCGCACAGCCCTTGTAGGGGCTTCAGGCAGCGGAAAATCCACAACAATTCAACTTCTGTGCCGCTATTTTGAACCGGCCTCAGGCCGTATACTTCTGAATGGGGAAAACTATTCTGAATTCTCCATTTCTTCCTGCAGAAAAAAAATCGGACTTGTGCTTCAGGATATTTTTCTGTTTCCAGGAAGTGTTTTAGATAACATCAGGGTTTTGGATGAATCTATCAGTGAAGAAAAGGTCTTGAAGGCACTGGATCAGATTGGAGCCACCTATCTGGTTCAGAAGCTACCAATGGGAATACGAACGGAGCTCACAGAAAGGGGTTCCAACCTGTCCATGGGGGAGAGACAACTTCTATCATTTGCCCGTGCCCTGTGTATGGAACCAGAACTTCTGATTCTGGATGAGGCTACTGCATCTATGGATACCTACACAGAAAGGGTTTTGCAACGGGCTTTGGAAACATTGCTCAGGGATAGAACTTCTGTAATTATTGCTCATAGACTGTCCACGATTCGCAGTGCGGATCAAATTCTGGTTTTTGAGCAGGGCGAAATTGTGGAAAGAGGCAACCACGAATCGTTGATGAGTCTTGATGGCAAATATTCTGAACTTATCAAAATGCAGACCTCAGTTGCCGTCTCCTCTCCACTCAGGGCAATTGCATGAAACAGTGGCTCTGGTATTTTAATCTCTGGAAAAATTTTCCCGGACTTCTGGGGATACTTTTTTTGTTTACCATCGTTTCTGCTGCCGTATCTGTAGCTTTTCCCATGTTCTTCAAACTGCTTCTGGACTCCCTCTCACAAAACCTGACTACAGAAAACCCCGATTTTTCGGTTTCTACATTTGTGATTGCAGCCATTGTGGTCGGCGGGGTCAAGTTTCTGGTTTCTTTTTACCCTCACTGTCGGGCTTATGGAAACCTGCTTTTGGAGAACAGGGTACGAACACTTTATTTTTCCTATATCCTGGATAAGGAGCCAGATTTTTTCCAGAAATTTCGCACAGGCGATCTGGTTACCCGTCTGACAGAAGACTTGTCTGGTCATCCCAAAGTTGCCTGGTTTGGCTGTTCAGGGATTTTCAGGGCTATCAATTCATTGGGAATTGTAGGCAGCTGTTCTGCCATGATGATTTATCTGAGCCCTGAACTGGCGATGATCTCTCTTTTGCCTCTGCCTTTGGCTGTAATTACCTTTGTTTTTTTAAAGGAAGCTTTGAATCGAGGGTATGAGGAAATTCAAAAATGTATATCCCATACCAACAATCACCTGGAAATGTGCTTTTCCGGGGTGAGGGTTTTAAAAGCCTGTCTGGGAGAAGAGCGGGAGTCCAGACGGTTCACCCGCGTATTGCAGGACAGAATTTACTCTGAACTTGAAATGACAAGGTTATCTACCAGAATGAACCTGTTTTATGAGTTTGTAAGTCAACTGGCCCAGGTGATCGTGGTTGTAGCAGGCGGATTTATGGTGTTGCAGCAGGAAATTACCGTCGGGATCTATTTTGCATTTTTTTCCTATCTGTCCATGATTGTGTATCCCATGCTTGATATTCCCTTTCTTTTGGTTCATTCCAGCCAGGCATTTGTTTGTGTGGACCGCCTGGAGGAGATCCGTCTCTCGCATCGCAGTGAACGCTTGCCTGAGGCAGTGTCCTCAGGGAAGATATCGAGCCTGGGCCTTGATTCGGTATCCTACACCTGGCCCTCAGTTGGCAATGCAGACAAAAGTCAGGCGCATCTTAGTGACTTGACATTAAAAATCCGGGAATCGGAACGGGTGGCAATCATGGGGAAAATCGGTTCTGGAAAATCTACTCTTCTGAACCTGCTTGCAGGAGTGATTCGCCCAGATAGTGGCACGATGCTTTTGAATGATAAACCAGTAAACCAGGAGGGCCTGTCCCTTTTGAGGCAGAAAATGGGGTATATTGGGCAGGAGCCTTTAGTACTATCAGGAACCATTAACCAGAATGTGAAATTTTTAAGAAACTATGATCAGGAAGCTATCAGTGAAGCAGCCCGGCAGTCGCAGTTTTTACCCGATGTCAAAAAGTTTTCTGATGGTTTTGAGCAGGAAATAGGCCAGAGGGGTGTAAGCATCTCTGGGGGACAGAAACAAAGACTGACGATTGCCAGAGCCTTGATTTCCCGACCGGAAATTTTGCTGATGGATGATGTGACGGCCAGTCTTGATGCAGAAAATGAAGATAAATTCTGGACGGAAGTAGAAATGTTGCCGTATAGGCCGATGATGGTAATTGTTACTCATCGTCAGGCTACGGCAAAAAGGGCAAATCGCGTCATTATGCTTCAGGATGGAAGGATAAAGGCCGAAGGTCCGTTTGAGGAACTAAGGGCGAAATCTTCAGAATTTCGGGCATTGTTAGAAGAGGAGTCCAGGGGGGAAGCATGAATCAGAATGAGAATGACCTATACGATGAATTGGAAGAGGACTGGCAGGAGATTTATGCCGAAGAAGATGAAATTGAGGCACTGATTGCCGGTGAAATCCTGACTCACTATGGATTCAGCTCTGAATACCTGAGTGAAGAACGGGATATTATGGTATATCTGCCACCTTTTTATCATGAAAACCCCAAAAAGAAGTACCCGGTGGTATATGTGAATGATGGCAACAACATTTTTGCCTCAGTTCCTTCGCCAATGGGCATGGAGTGGGGCATAGAAACAGCTTTTGAAGGTTTGCTTGAAGACGGGCTTATGGAAGAGTGCATTATTGTGGGTATTGGTAACACCCCGGCCCGTGATGATGAATATTCTCCCGTGCTGGATGAAGATGAGGAAGCCGGCGGTTATGCCGATGCCTATCTCGATTTTTTAGAGTTTGAACTCATTCCATTTCTTGAATCGGAATACAGAATCCGAAAAGGTCGTCGCTTCCGCGCCTTTTTAGGCTCTTCTCTTGGTGGCCTTGTCAGCCTCTATGCAGCCTTTGCCCGTCCAGAACTATTCTCCCAGGTTGGGGCCATGTCTCCTTCTCTTTGGTGGGCAGACCGCTATATGGAGGAAGAATATCTTCCTGAGCTGGAAAAGACCGATGTTCGTATTTATCTTGATATGGGAGGGCTTGAAGGTGACGATGATGAAGAATGTCAGGATGGACTCCTGGATGCCCGTGCCGTAGCCGATCTTCTGGTGGAGATGGGATACACTATGGGTAAAGATCTAATCTATCACGAGGATCTGGATGCCGAACACGATGAGGTATGCTGGGGTGCCAGAGTGCATCTGCCCCTATGTTTCTTTTTTGGGCTGGAGGATCAGGAGTAAAATGAAAAAGGGAGTGCAAAATACACTCCCTGGCTTATAAACCAACGATTAAAATCGGCTGAAAATTCCAAATTTGATGCTGCTGTCATCCAGGCTGTCAGCCTTGTGTTCCAGCCATTCGGCAAAAAAGCCAATGTTGCCTGAGGTCTTGGTCTCAAAACCGGCACCATACACCAGTCCTTTTTTATCGTCATTAAGAGAGATTCGGGCTGGGCCTACAGTGATACTGCCAGAGGTATCCACCTTTTCATATCCAAGTTTCACATAAAATGATGCTTTGGAGTTTAGGGCATTGCCAGCGGCTTCCGTTTCCATGTCAGAATCAATTGTTTTACAAAAGTTGTACTTTAAACCCACACCAATAGCATCGGTATCCCCAGAAATTGGAAATCCAAAAATAGAACTTTGTTTTAAATCCAGTTGTGAATAATGAATAAAAGATGAGAGGAGTCCGCCATTGGTAGGATTTAGTGGAAATTCGATTGCCAGACTCATACCTTTTAAGTCAAGACTCTGGCCTAAAACATCCTGGTTTACCGTTTCATAACCCAGTTTAATGGTTGTTGAGTTGTCTGCCTGTAAAAGTCCTGTCAAGAAACCTGCTACGGCTAATGTTCTGATAGATTTTTTCATAAATGGTTCTCCTTGTTGTAACCAAAAGGAGGATCGATCATTCAAAGTTTGGGAAAATTCTTAACAATTTCTGAAATCCATGACGCATACGGGGTAAATAGATTTTAAGTTCGTGAGCCAGGTACAGGGCAACCAGCTCTTCCTCATCATAAAAACCACCGTGGAGTTCCTGCAGATGAAGGTTGGATTCTTTGAATGATTTGAAGTGAGAGTAGTTAAACTCCGGCACAATATCTGTGTCACGAATCGATTCAATCAGGGAATTGTCATTACCTGAGATGCCATAAATTCGTCCGATGGAAGTCTTGTGACAAGGTCTGAGTTTTATTGTATCTGTATCTTCTACCAGAATGCATGAGATTTTCACTTGAGAATCCAGAAGTTTATCAATGTGCTTTTGTCGATTAGCTGACAGCATGGATTGCGGGTACCATACAAGAACGGATGTATCTGGTAACTCAAAAATGGCAGGGCTTAAATTGGGCCTGGTCTGACTCAGAATGCCATTGTGTCCAATGAGCACGCGATGGGGTTTCTGGTGGCCAAACTCTGCTAATGAGCCTGCCAGTTTTTCCAGGATCTCACTGGCTGTACATAAAAATCCCGGGCATTTACTATTCAAGTTTCCGATGGCTGCAAATGCATATGGGGCAAAGATATCTGCAAGGGTAACTTTTCTCTTCACACCCTCCCATTCAAGAATCTTTGATTGGAATAGCTCAGTTGTATAGGCAAAATTTTCTTCACAGTCTGGAGTAAAAGCCTTGAGTATCTGTTTTAACAAATCTTCAAACCAGACAATAAAAGTCTTGCCTGGGGCATGGGCCAGATTTTGATTGATTTTATACATTAAAAGACGGGAGAACCATAGTGGAAGCTGGCAGATTGGGTGAATGATAGTCGAATCGGGTCTTGTTTGTAATATGTGCTTGGTGCTGGCCCAGGTACAGCCATTCTGAAAAATCTGCTTCAGGCGCGCTCGTGGACTCAAATCACTTTCAAAACAGGCAATGATCAGGCACTGTACAGGGTGAGTGTATTTGAGTAGATCCGACCAGTTTTTCAGATCAAGCCCTGTATGAAGACCATGAGCCGTAGCCACAATAAAATTGCTGGATGGGGACAAAAAATCAGGCCATGGGTTACCAGTAATGGCATTTAGATGTAAAGCAGCGATTCCTTGCTGATTCGGAGTATCTAAATGGGTAGGGTTTAAAAATTCCAGGATTTTTACAGGTGTGGAGTTCCAGGTAGGCTGGTACCAAAGCAGGGAGTCAGACTGTTTTATTCGTGCTAACTCATTCCGACATTTTTCGATTTGTGAATAGCTCTTAAGTTCCAGGGATTTTGCATTGTCTCCAGAGGGAAAAATAAATGAGAGCAGATCAGTATTCATAACCAGGAATCAGTGAATCCAGTATTGGGGCCAAGCGGGTGAGTTTTGATTTTCCAATCACCAGGGAAAGATCGGGCCCAGGTAATGCTGTATGAAACATATTTTGTAACCGAATCAGGCTCTGAAAGCAATTTCTGGGAATTTTTTTATGGATAAGTACAGCTTGCCATAAGCAGTCCAATAGTCGAACAACGGCAGGATATCCAACTTCCAGAAGGACTTGTTCACTGGACTCACATAAAAACCTCCAAACTACCCGGGAAATATTTTCTCCCTGGATCAAGCCGCTTAAACTATCATTCGGCAATTTCATCAGATCCTGGACTACACAAGGCTCAATACGGCCATGCCTAAGAACCTGTGCCAGAAATCGAGGTGGAGCTGGGTTGGAATTGGAATAGGGCCAGGCCCCCCCGTTTCGATTCCACTGCATAAGATGATACTCAAACCATCTGTGGGACAAAACATTGGGATCAATTTCCTGGGAATCTGGCATGGGCATATTGGGGTAAAATCTCAAGATTCGCGGATCCAGACTTAAGGCATACCATTTCTGACAGGTTGTGGATGGGGGTGTAACCTTTAGCGTCTGTAGAAAGCAGACCAGGATATCCAGACCCAGAATCGGGTTTTTAAGCATTTGAATTTTGGGCAGGACTTTGTCCCAGTCTGTCAAAGAGTCTGGGGCCAGTAGCTTAATCCTTCGCGAGACTGGTCGAAATGTGGGGATGATCTCTCTTTCATGCAAGTGGATCCAGTCCGCCTCATATGTGTACAGAAGGGAAATCAACTCATCAATGGATATGGGTTTGTCTCGTAGTTGAGAAAATGATCGATGCAGGGATGACGAAAGCATAAAGAGGCATTATTATACAGGCGAATGAAACTTTCCCAGAAATTTTTAAAAGAGTTTGAGGTTTTGGTTACTCACTGGCTTCGTAGGCAAAGTCCTAAAATGCAAGACTGGTTAGAGGCTGAGATTGAGAGGTTGCTAGATGGGAATGAGCATCAAAAAGACTGGCCAGCCCGAGAAGAGTTTTTTATCATCTCGCGCTT
Source organism: Candidatus Cloacimonadota bacterium (assembly GCA_019454875.1). Lineage (GTDB taxonomy): Bacteria > Muiribacteriota > UBA6191 > UBA6191 > UBA6191 > UBA6191. The sequence continues at coordinate 22,440 of JACFNL010000024.1, forward strand.
CAAGTTTAAAAAGGAGAGCTTTGATCCAGAGAGTCTTTTGATCATGGACATCCTGGATAGTGCCTGCTTTGGTGTGACTGCGGTTGAAAGATTTGAACAGTTTGAGTCCAGTGCTATCAAGTTTCTGAGTTTGTTTCTGGATGCAGAACTGGTTACCCTGTTTCTTGAAAAGTTTGAGGAATACGCTGGAGGTTGGGGCGGGGGCTCTGAGGAGAGGAAAAGGCATTGTTTCCGAGACAGTGTAAGGAGTTTGGAGCGTAGATTTCATCATCATAAAAAATCGGGGAATCCTGATTCTTCTGAGGAATTGCGCGATTTAGTCACTCGTTCCGTGAGTAAAATTGTAAGGCCAAACAGAGAACGGCATGTGGAAGTCAGACCGTCTTTGGTTTCTGATACTGTAGTTGATACACTTATCGGGCAGGAACAAAGTAAAGCCTGGGCCGAGATTTTGTTTCGCTGTGGACAATGTGCCCTGTTCGGTCTTGGGAAATTAGGTAAAATTCAGGACGCGGGTTTAATGGCCAAAGGATTTATGCGATTTTTTGTTCAGGAAAATCTTATGGTTCAGGCCATGCAGATAAGTCCCTTGAGACAATGGTTTCTTTATAGTGAGAGTCAAAGGTTTCCAACATTAAAAGTAGCCTCACAAGCCATCTACAGCGGGCAAACCGATGAGGGTGATAAAAATAGAACCGCATTTTTTTTACTGATTGATCCGGAAAGAAGACTCATCTGGTTTGATTTTTTGCATAGCCGGTTTTTACATCTATGTCGCCGCCATAATTACAAACTGAATCACACTCGTCTGCCACATTATTTTCGCACTGCCTACAAAAAAGCTGACTCCCTGATGATTAACTTTCCCGAAGAGTATCCAGAGAGTCCTCCTGTTTCTCTACCAGACAGTTTGTTCCAGGAGACTCTGGGGAGAATTCGTCCTAAGCTCATGGAAAGGCTCGATCTGCTTATTGGGTGGAAAACTTCGTATGATCAGTAAGCTCAGACAATCCTTTCTCAAAAATCCTGTGGACCTGTTTCCCCTATTGGTAAAGGCACCGCAGGAGTTTTTGATGATTGCAGAGGAATATTGTCAAGCTGTATATGATTCCCTTCCCAAGGCCCCGCAGTTCTGGCTTTCAGAAGTTGTTAGTATTGGTCGCCAGCAGTGGCCCCAGAAACTGGATATTCTAGGTCGTAGAGATTTGGCTCCAGAGATTTTTGATTTTTATTCCGAAATCCAGGAGTTATCAGAGGACGATCAGGCAATATTGAGTAGACTAGTGGTGGCTTTATCCTTTCTGGTTGATCCCCAACGGGATAAAAAGGGCCTGCCCGTATCTATGTTAACTGCCAGGGAGTGGCTACTTCTGGAACTGGGTTTACCCGAGATTGAGCCTGTACGGCCATGGATTCATTTATGTTTGAGTCCCGTCAATCCTCCCACCTCCGCCCGTCAGCAGTTTATATTCCGCTCTCAGGACCGGGAATTGTTACGCTATTTTGAAACTACCCCAAGGCTTGATTTGCCCTGGGTCCAAATGCAAAAGGAACTGTTTCCCAGTTTTCCTGAATCTAAAAATGTCTCCGATAATTTGTCCTCCCTGTCTTTTGTTCAGGTAGCCAGTACCCATGAAGACTATTCTCATTTAAACTCCCTGAGTCTTTGGCGTTCCTTTCCCAAGGAGCAGGTTTTTGGGAAGGTTTTGGATATTCTTTTGTATCATGATCCGGACATAAACACTTACGAGCTGGTGGTTTCAGGGCTTAGCAGACTGTCAGATCTACAGCGTTCTGTCATTTATCTGCTTCCAATGAGACAGGAGCTGAAGTTGACTCCCGGCAGAAGTCTGACCCTGGCCCAACTGCCGGACATGATTCATCTGGTACTGATTCACAAAAATCAGGTTCATGATGTTTTACTGGACTGTGCTAATTCGGGGTTTGAATCATAAGTCAAAACCTTTGAACATGTTCGTTATATCTCAGATTCCCTGTTTTAAAACAGGAAAAATATAACCCCAGTAAGTTGAGGCGGCAAGGACAAAATTGAGAATTTAGTTACTCTTTGTCACGATCATCACAAACTGATTCATGAGACATTTTTTTCACAGGGCAGGAACTGGATTCAGATTTGAGAAGGGGCTTGTGAGACACCATTTTTACCCAGGTTGCCTCATTTCTTTTCATTTGCTTTTTGTGATTGATTAGCTGTTGGAGTATCATATTTTTGTCAGTTGGGGTTGCCCTAAACTGAAAGGTAATTTGAAAACAGAATAGCCTCTCCCTGATTTTAGAATATTTCTAATCGCGCGGCTCATTTTTTACCTGTGAAAAATCGCCAAAACCCGCATTTTACCGTGATCAGCCGCGATCTCTGTATTCATCATGGTTTTGGCCACTTTTCATACAAAAATCACTGGAATTTATCTCTTGGCCTATAGTAAAATAGTCACTACCCGCGATCTTGGCCTCTGGAGCCCGCTCCAGATGCGGAGTTTCAAGGGTGGGGTAGCGATCGCTATTGTTCCCCGTAGGGGATGGAAACAACCCCACGATCTCCTTTTCTCTCCTGGGGATTCTGCCTGTAGCGATCGCTATTGTTCCCCGTAGGGGATGGAAACGACTGTGACTAAGTTCAACTAGAACTAACTAGAAAGCTAGTAGCGATCGCTATTGTTCCCCGTAGGGGATGGAAACATCACAGCACTTGTGTGCCTAAAAAAAATACCCCGCCAAGTAGCGATCGCTATTGTTCCCCGTAGGGGATGGAAACGCCCGATCCAGTTACCCATTAGTTCGTTTTTCATTGAGTAGCGATCGCTATTGTTCCCCGTAGGGGATGGAAACATGGTGTGTTATTACCTAACCTAAATGTAAAGACATTGTAGCGATCGCTATTGTTCCCCGTAGGGGATGGAAACAGCCAGTCAGATAACGCCTCCATAGGCCCATTCCAAGGTAGCGATCGCTATTGTTCCCCGTAGGGGATGGAAACGTTGTTCCAGTTTCCAGTCCCTTGCTTAATTCTAATGTAGCGATCGCTATTGTTCCCCGTAGGGGATGGAAACAACCCGTAAGCGTTTCAATTACACGCTCAGGATCGCAAGTAGCGATCGCTATTGTTCCCCGTAGGGGATGGAAACGATACTTTCCGGATCTTCTTGTTTGATGTTTTTCAAGTAGCGATCGCTATTGTTCCCCGTAGGGGATGGAAACGGTGTCGCACCAGTTGCACCTGAGATTGCACCCCGCAAGTAGCGATCGCTATTGTTCCCCGTAGGGGATGGAAACAAACCCGCAATTCTTCTTCAGCCGCCTGATTTTGTGTAGCGATCGCTATTGTTCCCCGTAGGGGATGGAAACAGTGATTTGAGTTTTAAATTCAATTCTTCTTCCTTGTAGCGATCGCTATTGTTCCCCGTAGGGGATGGAAACGTTCCATCCAAAGATACAAAATTTTGGTAGCTTCCACGTAGCGATCGCTATTGTTCCCCGTAGGGGATGGAAACGAAGAGGGCTGCTATGCCGCCCCAGCCGCCAATCAAGGTAGCGATCGCTATTGTTCCCCGTAGGGGATGGAAACAGGACTGGAAAGTTATATAATACTCTGTCCCTGCCTTGTAGCGATCGCTATTGTTCCCCGTAGGGGATGGAAACCCCAATCCAAGGCTTCCAAGGCATTGGACTCAGTTTCGTAGCGATCGCTATTGTTCCCCGTAGGGGATGGAAACAGACCGTGCGAGTTCGTGTGTGACAGTTCGGATTTTAGGTAGCGATCGCTATTGTTCCCCGTAGGGGATGGAAACGAGACTGTAAACTCATATGCGAGTTTGTTGTAGGTTTGTAGCGATCGCTATTGTTCCCCGTAGGGGATGGAAACAGATATTCATCGACTTGCTTTTCTTCATCCTCAGAAAGTAGCGATCGCTATTGTTCCCCGTAGGGGATGGAAACACCTTGGTCTCGGGCATTCTCCCGTAAAGTTTCCTTGTGTAGCGATCGCTATTGTTCCCCGTAGGGGATGGAAACCCCGTCAAAGGGTTCCTCGAATTGCTGTCCGATGAATTCGTAGCGATCGCTATTGTTCCCCGTAGGGGATGGAAACTTGAAAATTTCTCCATTGTCAAAGTCCCAAGGGGCAGGTAGCGATCGCTATTGTTCCCCGTAGGGGATGGAAACCTTCAGCATCTCTTTCAGCAAGTGAGGCATTGATTAAGTAGCGATCGCTATTGTTCCCCGTAGGGGATGGAAACGGCCGCAATTTGCTTTTTGAACTGATCGCTGCTAATCAGGTAGCGATCGCTATTGTTCCCCGTAGGGGATGGAAACCAGCGTCTTGTGTGTACTCACTGTTTCATAATTCTTGTAGCGATCGCTATTGTTCCCCGTAGGGGATGGAAACCGGGATCGTGGGTAATGGTTGTTTCCTTTGTTGCCAGTGTAGCGATCGCTATTGTTCCCCGTAGGGGATGGAAACTTTCTTTTCCGCAATCATCCTCCTACCTGCATCCACCCGTAGCGATCGCTATTGTTCCCCGTAGGGGATGGAAACCTTCTGCTTCTGCTTTTTCATCATTCTGTTCCAGATCTGTAGCGATCGCTATTGTTCCCCGTAGGGGATGGAAACCAACTTCTTCGATCTCAACAGTCTCTACTTCATTAAGTAGCGATCGCTATTGTTCCCCGTAGGGGATGGAAACATACCCCATCTGGCCTTTGAATTTGCTTTCCAAAAACGTAGCGATCGCTATTGTTCCCCGTAGGGGATGGAAACTTCTGGTAAATCTGCCTCCTCACAGAAAAGAGGGAGGTAGCGATCGCTATTGTTCCCCGTAGGGGATGGAAACATTCAAAGTTCCTACGATGCTAAATAGTGTATTTTCGTAGCGATCGCTATTGTTCCCCGTAGGGGATGGAAACGGGCTTCTTCCGCCTTGCGATTCTCAATCCATAGTTTGTAGCGATCGCTATTGTTCCCCGTAGGGGATGGAAACAGCTTCGAGACTCCCGGGACTCTCAGTAGATAGTCTGTAGCGATCGCTATTGTTCCCCGTAGGGGATGGAAACTATAGAAGCTGGACTTGCTCCATGAGCTTTTTTTGGTAGCGATCGCTATTGTTCCCCGTAGGGGATGGAAACCGGTAGATGCACCATGAGCCTTTTCCGCTAAACCCGTAGCGATCGCTATACCCAGCAGGAAACAAAAGCTTCTGGAAAAGCTGAAGAAGCTTTCAGATCAGTGTATTTTTTAATCGCTCTGAAACCTTTTTCCGATTTAAAGCATCCCAGTACCGGCGAGTGTCAAAATCCAGGAGGCAGTCATGGCAGGCCTTATCGCAATTACAATTCTGGATGTAGGAATCTGCCAGCTTGATTAGCTCTGGAAGATGGGCCGTCAGCTGTGAACTTAGTCCCGCGCCACCAGTAGTCTGATCAAATAGCACTACTTTGGTCTGTCCATACTGTCGAGGAATTGAAATCCCAATTTCTGCTGCCATGATACCTAAAACGCTTGCTGCCGCGCGTCTCAGAGCAGCGGCAAGGGTCGTACTGAAAGTGTAACTCAGATCCTGCGGGATACCATGGAATTCAAACTCGGTGGCGTCGGTACTATGCACAAAACCCAGACTGATTCCTGCCAGCAGCTGATAATCTGTAGGAGTGCAGATTTTTCCCATGCCTTGTTTTATGGGCAGGTGTGTCCGTTCCAGTTCCCCCTCACTCATGCGGCCGCAGGCCAGACACAGGTTATAGCCGGTTTTGTCATGACCTGATTGTGAATGAAAGATTTCACAGTCAAAAGACATTCTGGCTGTACCATTGATTGGCCCAAGGGTAAAACTATAGAGTTTTTCGGGGTTACGAAGGTTGGCTTTAGGTTCATTAAATGCGATGGTACGGGCCAAATCTACATAGTTGTTGGCTTCCTGGCCTGCAACAAAGCCATAGGGTCGAATGACACGGGTAACAGCGTTTTCTGAATTGCATTTTTCACACAGCTTCAACGGCCGGTGACCGTAGCTGAAGTGTTTGCATTTTGGGCAGTCAGCGACATAGAAAAGTGATTGTGTTTCCACTACCTCTGTATGAGCCGGTTGATGCCAGTTCAGGGCAATGCCATCTATGGAGTAACACATTCCACCAAGCACCAGTGAGGCACCAGGAGCAAATTCATGAATTGCTGTGCGGATTTCACGGCTGGGATTGGCACTGCGCCCCAGATGCTGATCGATTTCCCTGTCTTCCTGGGTCTGGGAATAGTTTCTCTGGGTACGATTCGCAGGTAAATCCAGATCCACCACCTGGGTTGGAAAACCTAGGGCAGAGAGAAAATTCTTCTCTACGAGCCAGGTCATTAATAGTTCCTTTGTCAGGCGATCCAGAAGTTTCTGAATGGCAGCTTTGGCGACCTGATTATCACCTACATTATCAAGCTGCTTTAAATATTCTTGAAGCGAATTTGTGTACTCATTTCTTAAGCCTTCAATAATCTGTGCTGTCTGGCGGGCCAGACCCGACTTTCCTTCAAGTCCTGTTCTTCTTATCAGTTGCTGCACCAGTTCAGGCACGGGATTTGTATTCAGCCAACGGATAAAATCGTCACAAGGACTCTCCTCACCTTCGAAGAAGCTGGAGCAGGATAAACTCAGATTACCAGTTTGAGTGTCGGCCAGGTAACATTCCAGATACAGTGAGTTGACATGGCGAAGCAGGATTTTCTCACTCTGAAACACCACAGCCGGTACCTGCATGGAACTTCTGAATGCCCAGTCAGGCTTATGAAACACTTCCCGTTGATGGGGGTCCTCTGCGTTAACAAGTGTGTAGGTCTTGGCCAAAGGTTCCTTGCGTCTGCCGGCCCGACCAGCTCTTTGCAGATAGTTGGCCGGGGTCGGGGGAACATTGTTAAGAACCACAGCTCCTACCCCGCCAATATCCACTCCCATTTCCATGGTTGTAGAACAGTTCAGAACATTGATTTCACCGTTCTGAAATCCCTTTTCCATGTCAATGAGAGTAGTTTTTGCCCTTTGTGCTGAATGTTCCTCGCTGCGAAACCAGGGATATAGACAGTAGATCTGTAAATGCCTGTCTGTAATGAGTCCCCGTGCAGCGAGACTTTGAATATCTGGGTTCTCATGAAACCAGTTTGCAATGTCACTGGATGTAGCTTCCTGCCCATTCAAACCCTGAAGCATGGGGTAGGGGCAGGGAGGTAGAGCTGGGATCGATTCCAGGGTTGGGCCTTCAGGTAAATAGGGAGAAAAATCACCGACGGTCTGCTCTACCAGCAGACTGGTGGTCGGACATCTTCTAAGTTTTTTCACAGGCTTTAGTATGATTTTTTCCCATTCCAAATAGTAGGTGTTACTGTCACTATTCTTTCTAAGAATATGTCTTAGCTGCTTTATGGTTTCCGTAAGTACTTCATTGATCCTGGTCATTGAATTGCCATTGGTAGGGTCGAGATCCAGCATTCGGCCCAGCATGCGATACACCCTGTGCTGCCTGCCTGAAGATGTCTTGAGTATCAACTGACCCAGGTCAATGGGGCTAGCCCATTTTGGTTGGTTGGTAAAGGGTTTCAGAGCTGTATTGTAGGCCATGGCACTGCTGTTTCTTACCCACCAGTTGAGTACATAGGTCAGCCATTCATGCCAGATTGTCGTTAGAATACTAAGCGGGGGAGCACAACTTTTCAGGTCGTAGCAGAGAGTCACAAAACCAAGACTTTCAAGTGATGGAGTTCGGATTACCCTGCGAAAAAATTCCTTGACCAGAACCAGTTCAGCGGATTGTTCTGTCGAGTGAAAGACTCTTGGGTCCAGATTCTGCAGGGTCTGGTGAATTCTTTGAAACATTGTGTCGTTCTGCAGCTCTTTGGCCAGGTCTTTGAGTGTGTATCTGTTGAGGTACTCGAGCTCCGGGTGTTGTGGTAGCAATGCCTGCAATTCTGGCGACAGGGTGTTTTTGTTAGAATGGCTAAGAAGCAGGTGATAAATGAGACTCTGTATACAGACTTCTTCTGTTAACTGCTGGAGACGGGCCGAATGCTTGGCAGTACCTTGCCTGCTGTCAGTGAAAGTCAACAGCCTGCGACCCTGTAAAGGAAGATTCTGGGCTGATTCTGTGTATGGCTTTTCCTGGCGAATTGCCAGGGTCATGAGATGTTTAATCAGATTGGCTCCATGGATTCGGGTACTACGAAGCATGGGCATATTGCGGCGGTCTATGGATTTGCAGTTTGGGCAGTACAGACTGCGCTTTGATCCCGGATTCACCATGGTCAGTGCAGTCGAACCAGGGACTTCTTCGGTGAAGATTTCCCCGGTTTTACTGAGATGGATTTTTTCATCACCGTAACTACATTCGGTTTTAGTAGATAACAGGACAGACCTGTGCTCACAGGTGATATCATTGGTTTCTGGGACATCGTCCTCAGTACCGGTATCGTCATTATCCCCCGGTAAGCCTGGGCTTCTTAAAGTCCGTTCACTTCCTGGTACGAGCTCTGCCTGAAGATAGTCCACTCCACAAGTGCGGCAGAATGTCAGAGGAAAGATTCCATGGTCACAGTGAGGACAAGCTACGAGAGTTTGTGTGAATAAGGCACCAAATCCCCATTCTTCCAGTTCAGGCCGGCCGGGACAGTTGGAGTTCACACAGGCACAAACGCTGGGAACGGTCTGATGAAACACATGTACTCTTAGGGGTATAGGAGGAATGGTGTCCGCGGGTAAAAGTTTCTCCAGACACTCCGTCTCGGGGCATTTCATGATTTCAGATACTTCGCTGAGTCTTAACGCTTTCTTTTCCTTGAATTTACCTATCAGTGGATCTGTTGTGTCTGGTGACTGGCGCTCTCCAAAAATGACATGAACCTGGCTGGGTTCACAACCGGCAATGGCTGCCAGAAACACAGCAAGATCCTGCTGGGCCTTCTTCTGATCTTGTGTGGATATGGTGGCCGATGTGGCAATAAACTGAATGTTTTCGGGCTTCACACCAAATGCAAGAATTACCCTTCGCAGAAGCAGAGCTAGCTCTGTCGCTCTGGTTCCAAGATAGGTGTGGGCCTCATCAATGACAATGGTGTGCAGTTTTCCCTGGGACTGTCTGAGGATAGTTTGATCTTTTTGTCTTAAGAGCATGTATTGAAGCATGGTGGCATTGGTCAACAGTATTGGCGGGGGTGTTTTCCGCATGGCTCTTCTGGATGTCAATTCTGGAGTACCGTTGGCTCTTGCCTCTTCCCTTAGCAGCCCGTTGTATAAAGCAAAGGGAATGGTTGTTCCATCACTATGGCACCATTCAATCAGCCTTTGCTTTTGATTTTGAATCAAGGCATTGAGGGGGTAGAGAAGAATAGCCTGAACTCCACATTGGTTGCCTGGGTTTGATTCAACGCTTTCATAGATTCTGGACAAAATGGGCCAAAGAAAGCATTCAGTTTTGCCAGACCCGGTGCCAGAGCTGATCATCAGGGATTTTTCCCTGCGATGGTATTCTGCCAAGGCCTCCCATTGGTGAGTGTATGGATGCATGGTTTCAAGCATCTGGTGATTCTGGGATACGGTCATGGCATTGATAAGACTTCTGTGAAGAATTCCAGCCTTATCGGCATCAGAAAGTGAACGATGATCTTCTTTCCAGGGCCAGATGGCTTCCAGCACTGGGTCCGCCATGAGTTTTAAACCCGGTATAAGGTTTGATTTACCTGTCATTTCATTGGTAAGTAATGCCTGTAACTCCGCTGAACGGGGATGGATTTCTCCCACTACAGCCCGAACCAGATCTTTTGAAAACGAATAGGGATTCATCATAGATAGACCTCAACAATCAGCAGAAAAATTTAAAATTTCCATTCCAGACCGGACTCGTTGATCAAAGTCTGGTGGACAAATGTTTCTTAAGACTTTAATCGATTTCACTATATCGGAACTTAGGAGATCATACTCTTCATAAAAGTGAGCACCGGCCAACAATGCGCAAGCAAAATAATAACTTTTCAAGGCCGGCTTTTGCCGGGTCAGTGCTTCAAGATCTGGTAGCAGCCGAAGCAGTCTTTTATCACCTAGCACAAGAGGGAACAGTTGCGCACAATGTACCCGACTTCGCATCAGGTTTACTTGGATTCGGGCCTTTCCAAATGAATCATCCTGCCAGTCATCGGCTTCTTCATCAAAGTTATCAGTAAAAGTTTCAGGCATACGAAAAGCGGAATTTCTTTTTAGAAATGCCAGCCATGGAAAGCACTGTGTCAGCCTGTCAAAACGATCATTCAGGAGCATTCGCATGAGCTCATGCTGCTTGGATTCAGGTAGGGTTATCAGGCGAGGATACTGCCGAAGGCGGTACTTCTGTAGATATTCCCACCATAAATTGACAGGCAGGGAGGCAAAGCATACTGGTGTAGATTGTTCCAGAATGGTGGCGTGTTCCATACGACCACGAAACACCATGTAGGCCACACAGAATCGATTCCAGTCGTTTTCTATGGCCCGCACCCAGGGTATAGAACAGGCAGTGCCCATGCGCATTGCCTGTACGGTGTTTTCAATGACAGGCCAATCCGGGTGCTGTGGATTGTCCAGCAGTTCATCCATTTTACTGGTGAGGGCTTTTAGCTGCGCATGTACTGGATAACAGCGCATGAGGGATGCCAGCGAGCCATCGGGGTCTGTTTCAGGTTCAATCACAAGAGGATCAGGATAGTCGGCCCGGATCTGTCCGTGAAGCTCACCACAAAGGGTGTAGGTACCAGCAGGCAGGTGCTGAAAACTGGCACTACCGTTTTGGACAGTCAATTCGGTTATGGACTCTTCAGATACATCGAGCCTTGTGCAGAAAATTCTCATCTGCTGCTTTTGATTTTCTGGCATGGTCAGCCAGGCACCCTCTTTGATTTCAATGGTTTTGCTGCCAAAGTCCAGTGCAAGGTTCATATCCGAACCACAAATGGTGATCTCTCCCTTGTCGTTGGTTTCCAGATTCATGAATTCCAGATTCATGTGATCCCGCTGTTTGAACTGTTCTGCTGCAACCACTGCACCAATCGCTGCCGCAATTTCAAGACCGCCCTCCTGAGTTGACAGATGAATGTCATCAAATCCTTCAATGTTAAGAGGAATCCTGATACGAACCCCGGATGGTGTGCGTTCGCGGTTCAAAAATTCAAGATCCGGTAAAATATTATAACTCAAGTAATCCCAAGCCCTTTTAAAGAGTCTCTTAGTGGTCGCCTCTCGGATGAGTACATCAGGATGCCAGGCAGGAATTGACAGCTCAAAGAACTGGTCATCCCGAAAATGCAGGTTCAAGCGAATATTATCGGAGGAAGTGGTTAAGGGTATCTTACATTCCAGGTATTGCCCCACAGTTTTGGTCTGTCCTATCGGGCTGTCGGGACACTCTACTTTAGTGATGTCAGAGTCTGGCACCTTAACCACAAGCTGATTTTCGCTGTTGATTTCCCATTCCAGATCGCTAACCTTGGGCCAGAAAATAAATCTGCGTAGTTCTTCTGTTTTTGAGCCTTTCAGATACAGGCGATACAGTCCGCTGGTTTTAGGTGCATTGGAGTAGGGAATATACTGACTCTCATTACCCCGACAAAGGGCCAGGTCTTCTAATCTGATAGGGTGACTGGTCTTGAGTTCTGGCCATTCAGAGTAAACAGGCATACTGGTATCCAGTTCTTCGGGGCCGGGTATTAGAAAGTAGCCTTCGGATTCTTCTTTTTCTGCATTCAATTGGATTGAAAAGGGAATACCCTTCCACATGAAATCATGGTTTTCTTCTAAAATGACCCAGTGACATTGGTGATCTGCGACCAATTGAGAGCGAACTCTAACAGGAAGGATGGGTTCGTCACCCTGAAACAGAAGAAGTACAGCACCGCATCTGGTTTTAACAATGTTTTTCTGGCCTGCGTAGGACCATGTGTCCTTTCCCTGAAGAAATACTAGCGGCAGATCTGGAACCAAAGTCGGGAAACCGCACAATTCCTCAATACATTCACCCGTAGGAGCATGCACCCGAATACTCATAGGCTGAAATCTGAAGCTCGGATGATCCGTGTAGAATCGATCAACCATGAGTTCGTTGCCTGAGGGTCTTAGGTGAGCAATGATCTGACGATTCAAATATACAGGCAGACTTCTCTTGAACTCACTGGCTTTCTGCAGAAGTCCTGGTCTGGTGAGGCTCTGAGGCATTTTCAGAAAGTATTCAAGATGTACTCTGTCTAAGGCTACAGTCAGACGCAGGGACAGGCTGACCCTGGATACATATACGCGATGGGTGTCAATAAGAGACTTAAGAAGCTCCTGCAGGGTTTCCTGCTGGACGGATGGAAAACTTAATTTCTGCAGTATAATCGTGGCAGTTATCTCTGGCTGGCCTTGCTGCTCTGAACTGACACCCTGATGAATTGCCTGAGCCAGTTCACCAAGTCGGCAGAGTACCTCATCATGCTGTAAGCTCTGTGGCAGATAACTCGATTCATCAGTGCAAATTAGCTCCCGCAGATACTGCCACTCGGAACCAATCGTCTCCATTCTTTCCAGTAATCTTAGGACAAACCGTCTAAGAGGATTCGGCTTCAGAAGCTGCACAGGGGGAAATCCGCCTGAGTAAATCATGCTGTATAGCAGCTGGTCCTTGTCTCCTGCTTCGGAAATTCTGACTTTCCAAAATTGCAGCCCTCGTCGGACCAAAGTGGCAATCTGAGCACTTTTAGCTAATTGCAGGTGGTCAATCAACGAGTCGTAGCTGGCTCTTCCTTCTTTCCAGTGTCTGCAATAGAACCAGGACCCATAAAGTACAACCTCGGCTGCCTGATCAAGACTGTTCGTGTTGGCAAGGTGAATTTTCAGGGACTGAAGTTCATTTTCGGTAATATGGTAGGCGTAAAGAGGTCTGCCATCGGGCTCTTCAAGACTCCTGTTTATCAGAAATTCTATCAGAAGTCTACCCTTGGGGCGATGCAGTCCAGATTCAGCCATAAATTTTTCCTCGGTTTAGTCTCACAGTGCTCAAAATTTCCATAAAAAACCCAATCCTGAACTTCATTATTTCTTTAATCACTGTATTCGACGGGGATTTTTTTCATGGGTATAGTTTACCACAAACACCTGTTTTCCCTCGTAGTCACGATTTTCCCAAACTTTAGATATCTGAGCCTCCTTAAGCCTTAGTGATGAATGATAAATGAGTAAAAAAAAATAGGTGTCGTACAAAATTGACACATTTATCCATTATGTTTACAGTGTGGGAACCATTTTTTAAAGAATTGTAGAGGATTTGTTAATGCCGAAAGTATTGATCAGCTTTCTTGGAACTGGCCCGTATAAAGCCTGCCGCTATGCTGTTCAGGCCCAGCTATCCCAAAAGACAGCCTATGTCCAGGTGGCTGAGTGTGAACTGTACCAGATTGATAGGGCTGTAATTCTTTGCACCAGTAAGTCGCTTGAGCTGCACTGGCAGCCTTTGCGAGAGCAGCTGGCTGCTAACGGAGTCAGTGCTTCCTATCGGGATATGCCGGACTGTTCCAGTCCTCAGGAGTTTTGGGATCTATTCAAGATTCTGCAATCTGTCATTTCTGAATATGATGGCCACCAAATCTATCTGGATATTACCCATAGCTTTCGGGCTATCCCATTTTTTGCCGGATCGGTAGTTTCCTTTCAAAGAATGGTTTCTCCGACTAAATCTCAAATTCAGCAGATTTTTTATGGAGAAGGCCCCCAGCATCCAAAAAATCCAGAGACCGCTGAGGTCTTAAAAATCTGGGACTTATCGCCTTTTCTTGAACTCTTGGACTGGTCCCAAGCCTTGTCCCAATTTCTGGAAACTGGCAATGCCTCAAAGCTAGGTGCCTTGACGACTGAGCATGCCACAGAAGAAATCAAATCAGCCAATCAAAATCAGGATTTTGCCAGAAGAAATACTTTTAACAGTCTTAAATCACTGGGCAAAGGACTTACTGAAATCAGCCTTGGTCTGGCCGGAAATCGTACCGGCGAATTGTTGGTCGATAGGGCCAAAACCCGCTGCTCTGTGGCCAGAGCCTTGGAAAACCTGGATAAATGCCGCGAGATTGTCGCATCTGATTTACCCCCATTAGCTCTATTGCTCCATGAGATTCAATCCATGCTAGAACCCATGTCCCAGGGATTTGTTCATGGACAGAGTGGGGTCAAGAGCTGGCTTCAACTGGCAAAACTTTACCTGAAGTTTGGTCGCTACGCAGATTGTTCCGCAACTTTAAGAGAAGGGTTATTAAATATAAAGATTGACCCCGCTCATCTGTTTTCTGAGAAGGAAAGACATTCCTCAGCACTAGGGGTTTTGGCCAAAACTATTTTTGATCTCAGAAATGATTTGAATCATGCAGGCTACAGATCCAACCCATCCAAAACAGAAGTGATTCAATCAAATTTAGAGGACTTTATTCAAAAAATTGAGGACTCCATTTTTGCCCCGGTGTTTGTCAACCTTAGCAATCACCCAAGCGACAAATGGAGTGAGGCGCAAACCAGGGCCGTCATGGCAGTGCCCTGTCCCTTTGCAGCAATCGCAAAAATTGTGGATGTCAATTTTCCAGCAGTAGATCCAGCAGACGATACACCCGATCTGGCAAAAATTGCGGAGAAAATTATCCACGACCTGCCACCTGGAACCGTGGCAGCTTTAGTGCAGGGCGAGTACATTCTAAGCACCCTGATAGTTCAAGGTTTGCAAGCCCTAAGTATTGACTGCTACACAGCCACCACCCACAGAAATGTCATTGATTTGCCTGACGGCAAAAAGCTGACCGAATTCAAGTTTGAGAGATTGAGGAAGTATCCGGGATTACGCTGAATTTAAGAAGGAGACAATTTTGGAAACACTATTGCTACTGGTGGGGACCAACCCTTTGCCCAATCTAATTGTAGCCACCCATTGTATACAGAATTGTAAGGGTTTGCAGAAGATCGTTTTATTGCATACTGAACAAACCAAGGAAACAGCAAGCCGATTAGAACTGGCAATTACTGCGGTCAACGGTATTCAATTGGAGTTTCAAAAAGTACGTATTCGCAATGAATTAGGCGAGAATTTTTCCGCTGTAGAGGCTGATTTTATCCACATTCTCAATCAGTTGCCTGATAAAACACATCTTGATTTTACGGGTGGAAAGAAATGGATGTCCGTGTTTTTGGTTAAAGGGCTCTCCTCCATTGTAGACAAAAAGTTCACTTACTCTTATCTGGAAAATCAGGGACCAAAACTTATCTCCAGTAATCCACATTTACCCAGTAAGGTTAAATGTCCTCAGAATCTAAAAATTCAGCACCTTTTAGCCTGTCATGGTTATAAACTAGCTGATGCGGATGGTCGGCTTGCTCCTGCCTTTAGAATTTGGCTCAAGTCTATTTCAGAGGAGATTGTACGCGAAGCTATTCTAAATGGTCCCAAGTTGCCAATTCAGAAATTTAGACCCGGTTCAGGATGGAAAGACTTAAGAAAGAAAAAAAAATGGCAGTCCGAATTTGTAAGTAGGATCCAAAATGCTCAGGAAAGTAATCGAGTAGCCATTCAAAACTGTCCAATTTTAAAAGGGCTAGTAGATACAGCTAATCAGACTGTAGAGGGACTGGTTCCAGACTACAGATTTGTAGAATTGGATTTAAATGCAAAGTGTGAACTGGCAGTCGAGCTCCTACAGTTACTGGAAGGCCAGTGGACAGAACTTTGGGTGCAACATTGTCTGGATTCTTTGCAGTCTGACAGCAGTTTTGAGCTGCAAAGCAACTGTAAAGCACAGTCAGATCGTACCCCCTCTGACAAGGTCCCAGAGCTTGATTTACTTTTGAGAGTTAACTGGAGTCTAATTCTGGTTTCTGTGACTTCGGCCAAAGATAGAGGAACGGTTAAAGGTAAGGCTTTTGAAGCCTATCATCGTGCCAGACAGATCGGAGGTGATCATGCATTTGCAGTGGTTGTTTCCAAAATCAAAGAAGACGGCGCATTGGAGTTGACATCGGATTTGAACAATGATGACTTCAAAAATGTTCAGGTGTGTGGCATTGATACCATGAGCAGTTCTCAGGAACTTCACAGGGTTGTAAACGATGTTATCAGACGGTTGGGGGTATAGTGTCACAGGTATATTATTTATTGCTAGGTATAGGTGGTATCCAGAAATTCATTTTTGGTTCCAATCGCTTAAGAATTGCCTTGAATGCTTCTCAAGCGGTCTCTGGTATCTTTCAAGATTTAAATTCTCACCGTACTCAGAAAATGGAAATTGGTTACGAAGGTGGGGGCAATGCCTTACTGCTATTTGAAGAAGAATCTGGTGTAAAGGAGTTTTTACAAGGATTTAGCAAGTATGTGTTGACCGATTTTCCGGGACTTCAACTTCAGTATGCAGTAGAAAAGGCATCCAAAGATATTTCTGGCGAGGAATTTCAGGAGTTATTGTTCGTCCTGAACCAGAAACAGGCTTCTCAAAAGGTTTTTAAGGGTATCACCAGCCCTTTGCAGTTTGGTTTTGGGCAAGATTGCCACTACGGTGGTGGTGCCGCAACTACTCTTAGTGAAATTACCAGGAAATCTGGTTTAAAACCTGTTTCAGAAATTACCAGCAAGTTCTTACACAATGAACCACAACAGTATCATTGTCCATCTGGCTGGAATTTACCAAAGGACATGGAAGATTTGGGTCAAACCCAGCATGATGACAACTGGATTGCGGTTGTTCATGCCGATGGAAACGGCTTAGGCCAGATGATATCAAAGACTCAGTCTTTGCAGGAGTTAAGAGAACTTAGTAAAAAATTTAGTTCCACAGTGGTTGAGGCTTATTCAAATATGCAAAAGCGACTGGTGGATGAGAGCCCCATTTGGTTTAAGGAACTAAATCTTGCTGAGAGCATGTTACCCCTTAGGCATATAATTCTT
>JACFNL010000025.1 GCA_019454875.1 Candidatus Cloacimonadota bacterium
ACCCCCTTCAGGTCGGGTCTTTGCAGTTACAAAACCACCCATCAGTTCTGAGAGCCTCTTTACGATAGCCAAGCCTAGTCCAGAGCCTCCGTATTTTCTGGTATGGGAATGATCAGCAAGATAAAATGGTTCAAACAGATCATCGAGCCTGCAATTCGACAAACCAATTCCCGTGTCTTGAACCACAAAACGGATTCGTACCTGTTCTTTATCCTGCTTCACAATCTTATAAGATAGATCAACAGTTCCCGAGTCAGTAAACTTAATGGAATTGTCCAAAAGATTCAAAAGGATCTGTTTGATACGGAATACATCCCCTAAAAACAAATCCCCACCCTGATCAGAAACATAGCAGTTTATCTGCAATCCTTTATTTAATGCACTCTTTAAAACCTGATTGAGACATTCTTTGACTAATAAAGACAGGCGAAACTCTCGCACATCCAGAACCAGACTGCGAGACTCAAGTTTGGTGATATCCAGTAAATCATTCACAACTTTGAGCATTTTCTCCGCGCTGTGGCAGATGATCTGGACATACTCGGTCTGTTCCGAATTTAGTTCTGTATCTAAAAGAAGCTCAGAAATACCTAATACACCAGTCATAGGAGTACGGATTTCATGGCTCATATTGGATAAAAACTGATTCTTGGCCAAAAATGCACATTGTGCTTCCATATTCAAATTCTTGATCAATTGGGTGTTGCCCATTACAAGCTCGGAAACATCCAGAATCAGACCGGTGATTTGTGGTTCACTGACTCTAAAAAACTTGAACCAGATCAGTTTACCGCCCAAAGACAACTCAAGCGAGGCCACGGAATTAACACTGAGAAAATCAAGACAGTCCTTAAGTTTCCCGGCCTGTACCGGTGGTAAACCTTGGAGAAATTTCTGCATGCTTAACTCAGCATCACCAACAATCTGCAAATGATATTGTGACAAAGGATCAAGCTGCAACCTGTCAAACTCCGGTGTCCAGACCAGTGTTCCAATACCAGATCGAATCAACAACTCAGAAGATAAATTCAAAGAAGACTGGCTGCCAAGCAATTGGCGATTTTTTCTATATAACCAGATTAAGATTCCTAACAGTCCCAATACTGTGGCAAGTACAAAAATATCACCTTGAGTCACCTATCCAGCATAACAGGGTTTTGCCAGTTTCTAAAGTGAGGTGTACAATGCATTTTATGAAAACACATCATTATCAACGCCTGCTACAGTATGTAAAAATTGACGGTCATTCCTCAGTACAGCCAGGAAACTCGGATCAGTACTTCTATCTAAAAAGAACAGACGGAGTGGTACAGATTTTCAAGTCCGCCTTAAAAAACACCTGGCCTCGACAATTGACCTACTTTGAAGAAGGAGTGGATGGATATAAGGCTTCTCCCGATGGAAAAATTATTGCCGCCATTGTCAATTTTAAAGGTAGTGAACACAATCCCATTGCCCTGATTGACGCTACTACCGGTTCCTGGGTCATGGCGGTACAGTTTGATGGGGCTCAGGTAGGGTCCATACTTTGGAAACCAGACAGTTCTGCCTTTGTATTCCGTTCCAATCATGAAAATGGCAAAGACTTTCAAATATATGAATACCGCCTGTTTGAGTCTGATATTCGTCTCCTGGTTCCTAGTGTAGGCTGGGCTTTTCCGATTGCCTTTTCTCCATCTTTGGGAAAACTTCTATACGGTCAGGCCTTAAGCAATGCCGACATGAATCTCTTTTTATGGGATTTTACTTCCGGGACTTCGGAAATTGTAACACCACATCAGGGCCAGATTTCCTACGAAGCCGGATTTGGACGGACTGACAATGAATTATATGTTTTAAGCAATGAGGGTTCGGATTTTCACAAGTTGTATCACTGGGATCTGGAAAGTGGAAAAAAGCAGCCCCTTGGACCTTCTATTGACTGGGAACTATCCGGTCTGGAAATCAGCAACTGTGGCAGGTATATCCTTTATTCCGCCAACGAAGAAGGCTATTCCAGTCTTTACCTGATTGATGCCTGGTTAAATAACGAGTTGCCGACCCCAGAAACCAAAGGCATTATTTCTGCCTATTCTTTTACCCAGAGCATGGATATCATGTTCTGTTACGATTTTCCCAAACGCTCTTCCGAGGTCTACCTCTGGTCCTGGGCTCATGCTGAAAGCAAACAGCTTACATGGTCCTCCTATCAGGGTCTGATGCCGCATGAGTTTGTACAACCGGAACTGATAGAGTTTGAAAGTTTTGATGGACTTAAGATTCCCGCCTTTCTTTATCTTCCAAAAAACTACAAACGGGGTAAGAGTATACCCATGATTCTACATTTTCACGGTGGGCCGGAAGCCCAGTTCCGTCCCAATTTTTACAAACACTTTCAGTATTTTCTGGAGCTTGGGATTGGCATCTGTGCCCCGAATATTCGGGGATCTTCCGGTTATGGACTGCATTACATGTCACTGGATGACTACAAAAAACGAATGGACTCCGTTCAGGATGGGATCGAACTGGCCCGGTATTTGATGGATGAAGGTTACACAAGCTCGGATCAACTTGGAGTTATGGGTGGATCCTATGGTGGATTTATGGTTCTGTCCCTGATTACTGAGGCACCCCAGTATTTTGCTGCTGCCTGTGATGTGGTAGGAATTTCTAATCTGGTAACCTTTCTAAAAAACACGGCCCCCTACCGCCGTGCCCTAAGGGAAGCCGAATACGGCCCCCTCAGTGATGAAGAGTTTTTAAAATCCATATCCCCTATTTACAAAATGGATAGAGTAATTACTCCACTTTTAGTGGTTCACGGAGCCACTGATCCAAGAGTGCCTTTAAATGAAGCACAGCAGGTAGTGGAAGCATTACAGGCCAGAAACAGAGCAGTTGAATGGCTCTATTTTGAAGATGAGGGACATGGAATCAGAAAACTTGAGAACCAGATACTTTATTACGATAAAATGTTTCAGTTTTTCAGTAAGTATCTGCTGCCTTAAGGTCTAACTCAGAATCGGATTTTATGTTTGACACCAAACTGGAAGTCCTTTTCTGAGTTCGATTTTAAATCCAGATTTTCTCTGTCTACCTCACTGCTTCTTTCTAAAATCAAATCCACTTTTTCATTGAGGTGAAACTCCAGCTGGGTGCGGTTTCTGATCAATCCACCCCTGCTGGTTTCCTGTTCGTGAATGACATCTACCCCTTCGCCAAGGCTTGTGCCTAAACGAAGCCTCGAACCATCCAGAGCCCCGGCCTGAGAACCTAGATAGTTTGACTGTAACCTGAATCCATCCAGTTTAAAAATTTCCCCAAGGATACTTTCAAAATGTTTTCCTAATAATTGCTCCTCAATGGTGGAGGCAACCTGCTCCGACATCTGTTCCTCCTCTTCTCTTGCTGAAAGCCGCTTTTTTGCCGGTAAGACAGAAGAAGCACCAGGGCGGGATGGGGCCAGGACCTTTAGCCATTCTTCTCCACTTAAGGCACGGCCATCAGCCAGAATCAATGGCCTGAGATCCGAGATAGGCCCAGAAAGGGACAACTCCAGATTGGAACCGAAGTTTCTGGCAAATGCCCGCACATTAAGAACTGTCTCAAAAGGATAGGAGCTGTTAACATTCTGGCCTCTCTGGCCTACCGGAAACCTTTCCTGCCACATCAAAGAAAGTTTATCCACTACCGAGGCCTTGGCAAACTGCCTTGATTCCCAGAGATTTTTTTTCTCGGTACCTGCATCCGAAACCACTCTGGGCACAAATTTCAGATTCGAGCCCTGATCCAGATCAAACCGGTTTCTAGCCAGATCGATCCGGCCTTTGATGGCCATCACCGAACCATCAAGAACTAACTGGTCTTTTTTCCAGGACAATATAAAAGACGGTTCCAGTTCTGCCTGAAAAAACTCTGCCCTCAAAAGCGACTTACCCTTTGGTTTTAATATAGACAAATCAACAGTCCAATCTTTTGGAAAACGAAACTGTCCCTGATGGGTTGGTTCGGCTAAATGGCGCACAAACTCCTCATACAAAAACACTCCATCTCTGTAGTTGACGATACCCTGAATCACGGGACTAAAAACTGTGCCGCCCACACTCAGATTGAGAATTTCCGGACCTTCCAGTTTCAGCCAGCCAAGATTCAAAGCGGCCTGGGCTGCACCACCTGTCAAACGAAGTGTTTTTTCCCATAAATCAATTTTTCCGCGCAACAAAAGATCAGTGTCTTTAACACGGGTTTTAAATTCCCTAATATCCATGATGCTTGATAAAACACCGGCATCAAGAAATACGGAGCTTAGATTGAGACTCTCCTGATTATAGAGTATTCCCAAACTGCCGTTTTCGATTTTAACCCGACCGGCAAAATCCGGTTTCTCAAAGCTACCTGAAACGGTCATATCCAAGTCGATTGTACCGTCCAGATTAAGTACCTGATCCGGCAACAATGGTTTAAAGAACTTCATGTCTGTTTTGGGAATTTTTATGGCAAGCTGAAGCGGACCAGTCTGCTTGGGCAAGGGAGCAATCCCATGAATCTGAATCTGGGAGCTCAACCTGCGAATTATGGATTTGTCAATTTTGATCTGTTGGGAATTCACCTGTCCTGCAAAGCGAAACTCATCAACAAAAACGGGTTTGTCCTGGATAAAAAGATTTACATTGGTAAGGGTCATTGTGGTGTTAAGTTGCCTCTTTAACGAATCAAGCGGGTGAGTCATTACAAGATCCATATTAAGATCTGCCTGCAATTGGGTGGTCAGATTCTGAGTCTTAAGGCCCCTGACATTTAGAACAATCTGATCCTTTCCTAATACCATATCAAGATCTGCTGATGGCTGATTTCTCCCTTGAGTCAAGCTAAGTCCTAGTCCACCACTTAAGGTATTATCCAATCCATAAACTAGCTGAGACTGCCTGTTTAAAATCAGCTCATTGCTACCAATCCCCAGTTTAAAACGCTTCAAGATAATCTGTGATCCATTGGAGCCAAAAAATCCATCCAGGGCAATTTCACCACCATCCAGCCTTAAAAACCCCTGGGGTAAAAATGGCATGGCAAGCCTGGCTAGGTTAGTTTCAGCCATAGAAAAGTCAATTCCATCCGCCTTCTGAACCAGATTAATCCTAAGACTTCTGTCCATAAGTTTCATCCAGTATTTCCCCTGCCTGTAGGCCATCTCCAAGGCCGCATCATCAAGCCGGATTCCTTCCAAATCCAGAGCCTGAGCCCTACTCTTTAACCGAAACCCCGACTCCGGCCACAAGGAAACATCTGCTTTTAAATCTACTAGCTGTCCACTGAATTCAACTTCGGGCACATAAGGCTTAAACCATTTGAAGTCTAATATCGGGGTGAACAGATTCAATTCGCCCGCAAGCTCGGAAAACTTGCCTGTTAATAGAATCTGAGACTTATCCAAAAGTCTTAAGTCACCTCTGAGTTCCGCCTCATCAAGATTACCCTCCAGCATAAAATTCATGGAATCAAGCTCTACTTCCCTGCATTCAATTTTTGAAATCCTGCCCTGGGATTTCCAGGTAAACTCTCTGGAGTTCAGATCAAAACTCACTTCCAGCCCAGCCTGAATCTCTCCCTTTACGGCACCGGCTGATTCTGGCAATATCCGGCTCAAAAGCCCCATATCCAACTGATTTATTAATGCACTCAGTTTCAGATGATTCTCATTTAAACTGCCGTTTAACTTGGTTCCTGAAAACCAGGGAGCAGAAAACTGCTCCATCAAAAAAACCAGATCCTGATCTTCTCCCGCAAGGTAGGGATTCAGATTAAGAAGATGTACTTCTCCAAGCTGCAAATCAAAATCATCAAATTTGAGATTCTGGATCTGAATTTTACCTAGATCCACTGTTTCTCCATCCCACTGTAAGTCCATACTGATCTGGCCCCGAACCCTGTGTGATATATCACTAAACTCAAGGGAGTGTAAAAGCTCTGAAACCTCGATGCCGGGAACCACCACAACAAATCTGGGTTTGTCATCCTGTTTCCACTGACCACTAGCCAGTATCTGTGTCCCTAAAATTTCCATACTTCCATGTTTTAATGTGGCCTCTTTGTGATTCCAATGCCCTTGAAGTAATACTTTGGAGGCCACCACATCACCAATCTGAAGCACAGAAAATTCACCTTCCGACTCACCCTGTAATGTGTAATAAAATAAATCCCCTGCTGGGGAAGTAAACACATGGGGAGACTCAAAACGATTTGGATCCAATGCAAAATTCAAGCTGGTCTGCATACTAATTTCCCCATCAATAGGTTGACGGAAACGAATCAGCTCCTCCAGGGATACTCCCTTGGCCTGTAAGACAATCTGGCCTACCATGTTTTTTGTATCGAGGGTAAAATCCATGTTTAAAGGACGGGGTCCGGGAGATTTGGTGCTTAAGTGAGCATTTACGCTTAAGCGTTGTTCCCTCCAGTCCAGTTCCCCAACAAAACGGGGAGTAAAACCTGGCTCCATATAATCTTCAAACCATTCAATCTGCTCATCGGTCAGATACAATTCATGCGGGGAATCAAAGGATAGTTCATAAAAATGAATGTTTTTTAAAACCAGAGAATCCAGCAAGGAACCCGATGTTCCGCTGAATGCTTTTTGTAAATCCTTTCTGGCAATCATGTCCCTAAGGCCAGGAGCAGATACTTTTAAACGATCGATCCTGGCCCAGGAAACCGACAGCTCGCCTGCAATCAGTTTAAACAGATCCACCTTGGCGAAGAGGGTGTCCATAGAAATGATGCTCTGTTGACTGTTTTTCTCCTTAAGGCTCAGGTTGGTGATAAAAAACCCGCCAAACAATCCCCCGTTTACTTCGGCAGTGGAAATTTCATAACTGTCAAATCTGGTATTGGCAAACCCGGCTTTTAACAGATCAAATGCCATGGCATTTAACAAGGATGCCAAAACGGTAAAAATACCCAAAATGAGGGCAAAAACCAGAATCAGGGTCCGTTTCATGGCCCTTGAGGAAAATTTCCGTTCTTTTGTGCTAACCGTCATATCTTATGGCATTGCCCATGCTAAAATGAAAATCTATATGTTACTTTATTACCTTCGTCATTTGACCCTACAATACTGTCTTTTTTGTCCGATTTTTGCCCTTTCGGAGTTAAGATTGTGTCTTGAAAGACAGGATTTTTACTGTGCTGAGTCAAGACTTGACTCATTAAAGCAGCTTAACGGTAATCAAAAGGATGTTTTAAGGGCCGAAATCCAGCTTCAGAAGGCCCTGTGGCATGATCAGAACAAGGATTACAGAAATGCGGTTTTTGCAGTCGAAAAAGCCCATGCTATACAACCTGAAAACATCCAGATTTCGGTGAGATTAGCCACTGCATACCTGAGAAACCATGACTTTTACGAAGCAATTTCAATAATAGAAAGAATCAGATCCAGGTTAGGAGTAGAAGAACAGATTATGGCCTCCCTGATTTTAGCCCAGGCCTGGATGAAGCTTGAGAACTACAATGCTGCATTAAATGAACTGAGGCATCAGGAGTATCAATCCCGGCAATCGGGGGAGTTATACTCTTTAATGGCCATCTGCTACATCAGGACATCACAACCAGAATCTGCTCTGGATGTATTTTCCCGTAAGGAAAAAAATACTGGTTCCCTGTCCTCTGAGGATCAGAGGCTAAAACATCAGGCCCAACAAAACATCAGACTCAGAGAAAAATACACAACTGCTGTTTCATCAAGTTTTCGGGTAGTCATGCAGGCAAACGGTAATTCCGAAGCCTTGAGGATTTACCTTGATATCCTGGATCGGGCCTACATGGATGTGGGCAGGGTATTGGACTATTATCCTAAAAACTACACCAGGGTACTGTTTTTAAATCGTGAGGACTTCGTTGAATATACAAGTATCGAATCCGAAGCTGTGGCCGGCCTTCATGATGGGGCAAGCCTTGATCTTTTAATCCCCTGGGAAAAAATCAGCCAGAATCAGGAGAAATCCAGACTTGAAAATGTAATTTATCACGAATACACCCACCACCTTCTTAATCTGATGACAAAACAATCAAGAAATATTCCACTTTGGGTTCACGAAGGGCTGGCTCAATTTCTTGAGCCTCATCAGGACATGGCTGTAAAACACCAGATTTTAAAGCCCATGATTTTACAGGCAAACTACTACCGCCAGGATATGCCGGAAAATGTATCCCTGCATTCTGGGGCCTTCCAATTTTATGCCCAGGCCCATTCCATGATACAATTTGCTTCGGATAAAGGATGGTTACCCAGCCTTGTAAGCCAGTTACCCCTGCTTCGGGCAGACTTCTCATTTGCCGATTTATTTGTTAAGAGCACGGGATTAAAGATGAACGAGTTTATCGAGACCTGGGCCAAAACTCTTGGAGAGATTTATGCAGACTAGCTTTAATGTCAATCATGCTGTATCCAGTTTTGCCAGTTCCTTGAATCGTATCTATCAGGACAATTTTCAAAATGCGGATGGTATTCAGAGACTGGGGAAAGGCGCGTTTTCTGTGGTAGGTAATACCCTGCACTACAGACCTGATCTTAAAGAAGCCGTGCCCACCAACAATTTTGTGGCCGTCAACCGCAGAATGGGTGAAAAATATTCTGCCCGTCTGGATGTGAAGGTTAGTGCCTTAAGCCAGGTTGGAGCAAAGCGGGTCAGTCTGGTAACGGACTATCACGATGAAAAAAATCATATGGCCTTAATTTACAATTCCAACAATCGTGAAGCCCAACTGATTCGTTACCAGAATGGAAACAAGCAGATTCTTGGAATTAAAACTCTGGAAGCCAATCCTGGACGAGAGTTCAGTATTCAAGTGGACAAAAATTTCAATCGCCAGGATTTTTATATTGAGGGTGAAAAAATATTTTCGTTCCAGGACACTGCTGGAACCAAAAAAAATGGGGCGTTTGGATTTGGAGCCCTTGATTCCGAGGTCAGCTTTCGTAATTTGAAAATATCTCAGTGATGTAAAAACAAAACAAATTCGGCCTGTTCCATCTGTATGGCCTGAGCCACAACAGATTTCACAGATCCCCTCAAGACTTTTTCCTCACGATGGCTCAATCTGTATCCAAACAGCAGGTTGCGCTCCGGAAAATTCTCCAGGATTTCGGTTAAAAGCTTGTGCATACGATACGGGGTCTCCATTAAAAAAACGGGTTTGTCAAATTTTTTGATGTTTTGGATTTCCTGACGACGAACCTCATTTTTGCGGGAGAGAAAGCCTAATACCTCAAAGCGTTTGATGTGTTCCGGCAAGAACATCATCAGAGCAGAAAGTGAGGTCACACCTGGCAGATACTCAACAAAAAAACCTTTGGCAATCGTCAGAATGGAATGTCCTGGATCTTCAAACACAGGAGATCCACAGTCGGAAATATAGGCCAGTTTTTTAATCTTGGGAAACACAGACTGCTGCAGGTAGTTTTTTTCTTCCTTGTCCGTATTTTCATTAAAACTGCCTAGAAACCTGCCTTTACCAAAAACAAACTCCCCCTCGTAAAAGTCAATTTCCAAATGCTTTAACAACCTTCTGGCCGGTTTGTATTCCTCGCAGACTATAACCTCTGCATCCCTTAATGCCTTTAATACCCTAAGGGTAATATCATCAAAATTCCCGATGGGGACTGAACAGAGCTTTAGGGTTTTATCAGGAATGATTCCCGCCATTTTAATTCTCCTCAAACAGGGCCTGACTGTAACTTTGTGGATCAAACGGCTGAAGGTCAGTAAATTTCTCCCCCACTCCTACAAAGCGAATGGGAAGCCCAAGTTCTTCCTGGATACCAAAAACAACCCCACCCTTAGCAGTCCCATCAAGCTTTGTCATCACCAGCCCGGTAAGCTTCAGCATTTCATGAAACATGCGTGCCTGGTGGACGGCGTTCTGGCCCGTTATGGAGTCCAGAACCAAAAAAATCTCATGGGGTGCTGCGGGCATATTTTTTTGTATGACCCTCTGGATTTTCCCCAGTTCTTCCATCAGATTTTTCTGAGTATGCAGGCGGCCAGCCGTGTCGATCAAAAGTACATCGATATCTTCTTTCTGAGCCTTTTTCATTGCTTCAAAAGCCACACTGGCAGGATCCTGTCCTTCACTTCCTGTTATCACAGGAATATTGAGTCTTTCTCCCCAGATCCCAAGCTGTTCCACAGCACCGGCGCGAAATGTGTCACAAGCCGCAAACATACACTTCTTGCCGGTAGCCTGGAGAAGATTACCTATTTTGGCTGTGGTAGTGGTCTTGCCCACTCCGTTGATACCGGCAATCAAAACTACACTGAACGGTTTTTCATTAAGCTTTAAGGGAGAAACATGTAAGGACATCTGCTTCTGAATCAGTTCCCTTAGCTTTTCTATCAATGCAGTGGAATCTCTGATTTGATTGGTCTCAACCAGGGGACGAACCTGATCAAGAAGCCTTTGCGTAGTTTTTACCCCCAAATCTGCCTGGATCAATATGGCTTCTATTTCTTCAAGAATCTCCTCGTGTCCTGCTCCCTGTCCAAAAACACCCCGCAGGGAAGCTACTAGTCCTCCGCTGGTTCGGGAAAGGCCTCTCTTCAACCTGTCATAAAGCGATTCTTCTTTTGATTCCGTTACAGGGTTAAGAATGGATTGTGTATCAACACTAACGGATTCGGATTCCTTTTCAATCTGATCTGCAAGCCTTGTTGATTTTTTCTTAAACAATGAAAACACCATGATTAAATTTCTCCAGAATTAAATGCCTGCATCAACCGTTTCATATCCTCAGGCCAGGGGCTGACAAAACGCATGGTTACCCCAGTTCGTGGATGCTGAATCTTTAGACTGTAGCTGTGCAGCATAACCCTTTCTGTGTACCTCGGCAACAGGCGACCATTGTAATCAGAATCTCCCAGAATTGGTACCCCTAAAGACCTCAGATGCACCCTGATCTGATGAGTTCTACCTGTCAGAATCTGAACCCTAATCAGATGAAACCTGTTCCAGGATTTGCAGACCTGATAAAGACTTGTGGCCATACGGCCATTCTCTGATTCATCAACACGGCGCAGGTTTCTTCGTTTAGGGTCCCGCCCCAATGGCAAATCGATTCTGCCTTTTTGTGATGGCACCTTCCCATGAACAAAAGCATAATAATATTTTTCCACCCTGCGATTGGCAAAATCACTCTGTAAACTCCGCTGGGCCAGGTCATTTTTAGCAATTACCACTACCCCTGAGGTTTCTCGATCCAGCCTGTGAACTATGCCGGGGCGCAGCACTCCATTAATTCCACCCAGTTCAGACACAAGATACATTACTGCATTTACCAGGGTTTTAGTCCCCCCAGGGTGCAAGGGATGAGTCAACATTCCTGAGGGTTTTACCACTACCATGATATCTGAGTCCTCATAAAGCACCTGGATCCCCAGATCCTCCGGTAACAAGGGCAATTCTTCCGGTTCAGGAACTAAAACCAGAATGTAGTCCCTTTCGCGAACGATCTCAGACTTTTTTTTTACCGGTACTGAGTTTCTCTGAATCTGTCCGGATTCAATCAGATTCTGCAAAAATCCCCGGGAATACTGAGGAAGGCTGCGGGTCAAAAACTGATCTACCCTTTCGGATTTATTAGCCACCAGTTCATGCTGTACCACTGGATTCCCGTCCTGATTCTACTGGCTGCCGCATCAACCAGATATGCAATATGGCTGCCAGAAAAATTCCTATGAGGGACACGGTCTGGGAAGTGGAAAGACTGGTGATACCTAAAATAGTGCCACGATAATCATCCCGAATCATCTCAATACTGAATCGTAAGATCCCATACAGGTAAAAATAGGCCACAACAATAAGTCCAGAGCGGCGAATTTTGGGAAAGAGCCAGGCCAGAAACAAAAAAATAAGAAAGTTGCCCAGGGATTCATAAATCTGCGTCGGATGCCTAAGACCATCCTGTAAGGGAAACTTGACGGCCCAGGGTAAACTACTGTGAATCCCAAAGCAGCACCCATAAAAAAAGCAGCCAATCCGGCCCACAGACTGACCTAAAATTACACACATGGCAGCAATATCACACATGAGCAAAAGTGGCTTTTTCAAATACAACCAGTAGGCTACCCCACCAAAAATGCCACCGCCTAAACCCCCGAAAAACACCAGACCACCCTTGTAAATCTGAATAATTTCCAAAAGATTGACACTGTAATAGTCCCACTTAAGAAAGACATAAGTGATACGGGCCCCGACTATGGCACTTATTATAGAAATAATAGCCAGATTCAGGATGGACTCTTCCTTAAGATTTTTTTCCCTGCCCTTGCGTACAGCCCATTGTACTGCCAGATAAAAGGCAGTGGCCAAGGCCACACCATAGGTATAAACAGGCAGCCCAAAAATTTCAAATAACACCGGATGCATATCAGTCCTCCACGGCTTTCAACTCATCGCGTTTGCGAAACATATCACGAACAACATCAAGACAAATCAGACCTACCCCAATGTTAATCACTACATCCGCAAAGTTAAAAACCGGGAAATGCCAGTTTCCATAATAAAAAAACAGGTAATCAATAACATGCTCAAATTGGATGCGATCAATCATGTTTCCGATTGCGCCTGACAGAATAAACACCAGGGCCCAGCATACCAGCCGGTCCTTCTCCCTGTATAATGCCAGATACACCAGAATAAATACACAGGTAAACATTGCCAGGCCAACAAACAGCCAGCCCCAGCCTTTCAAAAGACCAAAAGCCGCACCCTTGTTAAATACCAGGGTAAGGGAAAACAAACCAGGTATCACTTCTATACTGTTACCTGAACTTAGCAAAATTGAAAAATACCGCTTCAAATACCAGTCCAGCCCCAGGCAGAACCAGAATACAACAAACATATGGTTGTAGCGCAGAACCTTAGGCAGGGAACACATCACCAGAACGGGCATATAAAGTATGAGGGCAAAACAGCTCACAAGGGTCCAGCGAAACCAGATAAACCCTTCCTTAAAGCCAAATGGCACACTTAACTTCTGTTTATTGTCTAAACGGATCATAGTTTAATTCATCAGGAGTATAGGTTATCGGTGATCCGGAGGCAAGGCAAGAGCCAGAAACTGAAACAGGCTACGATTTTTTTTGGCAAAGTCAAAAACAAGCTGTTTCAAAAATTCTCCCTGAATCTGCTGAGGCCTGATGTCTTGAGAACAGAGTATGGAAGCTGACTCCAGCAGCTGATTTAATGAAATCTCATCCAGTAGATACCACAAAGGTAAAAGGCAATGTTGATTTACATTAAAAAAATAAGCCAGAAACACCCGTTCCACCGGGCCTAATTCCTGAATCTTTTGAGAGAAATGAACACTTAAATCCTGACAATAAACCAGGGGGAGATTCTGTAAACCATATAGTTTAAAACAGGATTTTAAAGAGCCTTTAAGCTCTGATTGTATCTTATCAAGCTGCCTGAGTGAACCAACAAACAAATCCCTTTGCAAAGCCGATGAAATTGAAAATTTCAGATGTCTGGAATTGGATTCAATCCGACTTAAATCACAGGCATAACAATAAAGCTGGGAATCTGCTAAGGTTTCCTCATGCGAATTTAATCGATTGCATAGTTCATCCAAAAGAACACCACTTCTTAGAGTCAGTAGTTCTGAATCATCCCTTAAAACTGGCTCATTACCCAAAAAAAGGTGCCAGTTTCCATTCCATTTCCGGCATTGATACACTACCTGGCCCCCAGACTTTTAAAATGTAAAAATGCCTGTTCAAATACAATCTGCAATTCAGGGTTTTCATTTCTTCGCTTAAGCCGGGCCCCTTCTTCGGTCAGCCAGTCCATCACAAAGTCTATTCCGGAAAAATCTTTTTTTATGCCTAAAAGTATCTGGACCTCAGCCGCTTCGAGATATAAGCCCTGCAATCGAACAGCTAAAATTTCCCGAAGTTTTATACCATTCATATCCTGACCTTGTACCCAAAGAGTCAAAGCTGACCGAAACCGTTGGGTCTGTTTATCCTGCAATGACTCAAAAAGGACTGCATTACCAATTTCGTCTGGTACCTTGGATAAAATCTGATTTAAAAAGACCTCGCGACCGGATATGCTAAAACCCAAAGTTCTTTCCATGGCATTCGCAAAAGTTTCCTGAAGTAAGGACAGGGTGTGCAAATCATTTTCCCTTGCCATCACCTCAGGATAAGGAAACAGAAGCACAAAAGGATCGTTCGTTTCGCTCAAATGCAGGAGTCGATCCGTCAAAGCCAGAAGGCGGATTGCTTGATTATCTCCACTATCTTCCCAGATCTTTTTAGCGGATTCAGACAAGTTATCGTTCAGTCTGTCAAGCTTTAACAGATCTGAGTAGAACTTCAAGGATCTACTTTCCGGGTATAGAGAAATCAAATCCATAAGCTCGGAACTCATGGTAGTATCCCCACCTCTTCCTGCCCAGGAGTACTGTTTCCAGGCCAAAACCCCATAACGATCCAAAACAGATTCAAGATTAGAATTGTAACGGGCTATCTTTAGGCCCTTTAATCGCAAATAAAGTCCTTCGGACGGTAAATCCTGCATCCGTTGAACCAATTCATCCACCTCCGAGTTTCTCACCCAGGACATGGCCAGAGGGACTACATACAAAAGCAGTTCTATCAACAGGCCAGAAACGAGGATAAAAAAAGCTAGCCGCAAGAGAATTTTACGAATAGACAGGCTGCCTTTTTTTTCTGCCAAAGCCTCTCTCTCCTGCAGGGACTCCTGCATAAGCTCAAGTTCAATCAGAGGCCAGCGAGTGTGGTCTGAAACCAGTTTTAGGGGTTTAAACCAGCTTAAATCTGCCTTTCCAGCCAAAAGCACCCCAGAACTGCTACAACGACTGGAGAGTTCCCGGATTAATTCAAGAAGCTCCTTATTTAGAACCTCATATCTCTCACAGATAAGAATTGTCGAATGCTCAATCTGAAATCCAGAACTGCCCTGATTGAGCTTCTGTACAAGTTCAAGCATTTTTTTCAGGTAATTTTCTGCATCATCCGTAGTCAAAAAGGACAAGAGTAATTTATCCCCACTGGAGCGATCCACTCGACCCCGGCAATCTAGGACGGCAGAAACCAGAATGTCCTCTCTTAATGATTTAAGAAGGTCAAGATCGTTTAAAGAAGGTGGATTCTGCCTACGCCCTCCCCGCACAATGAACAAGCGGTGAAACACAAAACTGTTCATACAAGAAACTTACCCGATTGTTGGGTTGCTGGCAAATGAAGAATGATGTAGGCTCAGATTCTATGAATTTTATTGATATCCTGTTTGTAGATGATCATGAGATCATGCGCTTTGTAGTTCAAAAACATCTTGAATCTGTGTTTAAAATTCAGACACTGGAATCAGGCAAAGAGCTGTATCGCTGTCTGGATACCTTTCGCCCCAAGGTTCTCATTCTTGATTTGATGATGCCAGGCATGTCAGGGTTTGACATCCTCAAGGAACTAAGAAATAATCCGGCCTACATGGATCTTATCATCATTGTGCTCACTGCCAAGGGCAGTAAGGATGATGCAATAGAATGTTTAAATCTTGGTGCCAACGATTTTATGACCAAGCCCCCTCATTATCCGGAGTTTATTGCCAGAATCAAGACCCTTTTAAGGCAAAAGGAAGCGGAGCAATCTATCCGTCTGGAATCCCAGATGGATGCCTATCGATCCCTGGTGTCTGGATTGAGGCATGAATACAACAATATTTTTGGGACCTTAAGACTGTTTATACAAATGGTAGATTGGAACGGAATTGAGTATTTCCGTGAAAAAATGAAGCCGGTTCTGGATTCCATTCAAAGGGGCCTCTCCCTGATAGACTCCTTCAACCAGTTTTTTGTCTCAGAATTACAGAACCCCAAAAAAATTTCCCTGTCTGAAACGATTAAGACAGCTATTGCAAAAAAGTCTTTGGATCATGTGAACCTATCACTTGATATACACTCTTTTGACATCTCTTTAATGGGAAACCAGGACAGACTGGCCCAGGCAATTTTTAATCTGATTGACAATGCTGTTCATGCTGTGGTCAACACTTCTGATCCACAAATCACCATAAGGACAGAAGCCGTTTCAGATGGTTACTGCCTAAGAATCCGCGACAACGGTTGTGGTATTGAACCAGGAAAAGTCCGTAAACTGGGAGAAGTCTTTTTTACTACTAAAGGTGCTTTGGGGGGTTCTGTACACGACAACAAAACAACTGGCACCGGACTGGGTATACCCATCTCGCATCAGATTTTGCGACTTCATGGAGCAAAGCTTGAAATTCAGTCTGTATTGGGCAAAGGAACACAAATTACTGTCCACTTCCCACAATCGATTCTACTGGACTAGGCGAATGGCCTTGAGCATTTCCTCTCTAGTCTCTGGCCAGGCACAGATAATGGGCTTGTCCTGAGTGTAGGCAGGACTGAAAAAATCCTGACCAATTTTTACACCCTGCATATCTACAGCCTCGATACCTGCACTCTGAAGAACAGGCAAGACCGCCGCAATGTCCCAGATTTTAGCCTTATGAAATAAAAACCCGTTGGACAGACCTCGAACAGTTTGCATGGCATGAAAACAGATTGAACCCAAAGATCTCATCTTCCCATGCCAGCTCACCTTATACCTTTCATGGTAGTTACTAGGAAGAAAAAACAAAGGGGCCTCTCTACGGGTCAGTTGCGGCACAAAGGGACTGTCATTCAAAATGAGCCCTGTCTGGGGCCCCCATTCCAGAATTGTATTTTGAGCCGGTGCCATTAAGACAGCCCACTGGCACAAGGACTGATAATAACATGCTATTGAAACTGCATAGGTAGGAAGTCCTCCGTAATAAACTTCCGTCCCATCAATAGGATCAAGAATCCATAAAGGAGTGCTTTGACTAAGAAATCTCTGATCCCTTGGTTTATCGGAAAACCCACCCTCTTCACCTAAAACCAGATGGGTTGGATGATAGAATAGTATAGCCTGCCTCAGCCTGTCTTCGATCATTTTATCAATCGAAGAACATAGACTTCCGTCTTCCTTAAGAAATACAGTGGCATCCTGCCATTGTTCAAGAATGGTCCCACAGACCTCCTGAAATACGGATCTTAGCTCAGTGCAGGCAAGTGCAAGCATCATCAATCCAGTTTGATTCTTGTTACCTGTATTTCACTTAACTGATGATTTACATAAAAAAGCATATCTTCTGCATAAGTAATACCAGTAATCTCTGCCTTGATCTCCATTTCTTTAAGAATCTGTAGTTTCGCTGGATGAAAAACTGCAATCTGGGATAGAGGAGTCTGTGGGTCCGTGCGTTTGTCCATTACAACGATCAGATGTTGACCATCAAAGCACAGTGCCTGTACCGGGTACTCCATGGGAACAGTTTTAACAATATCTCCAGTAGCTGGATGAAAACACAAAAGACAACGATTCTGATACGAAGAACCCCAGAAATAAGTGTTATCAAAGGCAATACCTGAGTCTATTTCATCAGGACAGTGAAGTGCCCTTAAAGTCTTGCCATTCATCACATTAATCTGAATCAGATCCGACGCAGTCATGGCCTTGGGATCATAGTTTAAGACCAGAAGACTATCATTTGTGTAAGTCACGGCTCTTGGAACCCCGCCTGGCATGAACTTAATTTCACGCAGTACCTTCTGTTCATGAATCGAAACCTTCTTTAAAGTCCTCTCAACCACATCACTGATCCAGAAATCTGCCCCATCAAAACTGATACCATCAAGACTTCTAGTAGGTACATCCATCATTTTTTGCATTTATTACCTTCTTCTCAAAACTTCATGCTCACACTGCTCATCAGCCTGGTATCCAGATTTTGTTCTCCAGGTAAAGCCGCATCATTGTATCGCCCAAATATGGACAGTTTCCAGTCTACTGCCTGTGATATAGGAAAAAGTAGAGAAATCGTACCATCTGCCTTAAAGTTATCACGATAATCTTCCAGATTGGGATACAGGTTAAAG
This sequence comes from Candidatus Cloacimonadota bacterium, assembly GCA_019454875.1. Classification (GTDB taxonomy): domain Bacteria; phylum Muiribacteriota; class UBA6191; order UBA6191; family UBA6191; genus UBA6191. Next base: position 17,987 of record JACFNL010000025.1, read on the forward strand.
TCGGACTCCAGTCGAGTTCTGCCAAACAGAGGCCGTTTGTGTTCCAGGGTTAACACAGAGGCCAGAGTCACCCCATCATCATTCAATTTGTTTTCACGATTTCCCGTCAAACCCACAGAAAACTTGGTGGTTGTGCCGTTTTCTCTGAAAACCCAGCCAATACCATAACCGAGAAGCTGACTGTTTTTGATACCAAGAAATTCCGAAAATCCCAGTCGGGCCAGATAAAAGTTGTAGCGCATACCTTCGCGGTTAAAGTCATATCTGCTTCTTACAAAACCAGACCGATCCGATATACCAATTTCTGGCTTATCATAAGAACCCAGGGACTCCAGACTTAATGCACCGCGACCACTTTTGTGCTCCACCTTCACCACAAGGTCTGCTTCCTTGAGTTTTTTGTTACCATCCCAGGCCTGAAGCGAAAAATCTGTTCGTCCTGTCAGTTTTTTAGGAATGGTTTTTGGGGGAGTTTCTACCTTGGGAACTTCCACAACTGGAAGTGTATCCAGGCTCATCTCCTCACCATTTTCACTGTTCTTTACAGTAAGAACTGAGTCTTTAGGTATCTTGACAGTCTGTTCAAACAGAAGTACTTCCAAAACATCCCCATTGACCGAGGCCTTTTGAGTCATAAAACTGGAACCATCTTTTAAAGTCAGTATGACCGAGGCATTGATCTTTAAAAGCGAAACCACAAACAGAAAAACCATAAACAATTGATAAAACACCAGCACTCCTTTTAAGCCTACCCATAAAAATTCGGACATAAAATAGCAAATTTTAGGATATTTTGTACTAATTTTGGACACTGGTTGCAAAATCCTGTCATGGGAAATATAGTCTTCTGCCATGATGGAGCATAAATTTATTTCTGGCGGACTTTCTGTGATTCAAATCAGAGGCAAGGATCGTGTGAGCTGGTTGCATGGGCAGGTATCTACCGCGATCAAACCCATGAAAACTCTTAATCACCATCATTCCAGTTTAAATACTCCCAAAGGTAAAACCATATCTTTGTTACATATCATCAAGCTTGAGAATGAGTTTCTGCTTTTAGTACCCTCAGCATTAGCTGATACAGTCTTTCAAAGTCTGAATATGTATGTTCTAAGTGAGGATGTAGAAATACTTTTATCCTCCAAATCAGTAACAGCCATTCTGGATTTGCAATTTACAATCAAATCCCCTGCCGAACACATAATTGAGGCCACCTATTTTGGTATTCCTGCCCTTTTGTGTATCAGTGAAACTGCGCCTGATTTGGATGGGCTTCAGGAATTGGACAAAAATTCCTTCGAGTTTCTGCGCATCAAAAACTGTTATCCGATGCCTGGTTCTGAATATGCCAATCAGGAAATCCTGACCCCTGAACTAGGGATGCCCTCTCTGATAGCCTATGACAAAGGCTGTTACCTCGGTCAGGAAGTTTTCGCCAGAATCCGAACCTATGGACGGACAAACAAGGTTTTAGCCCAAATGGAGTTTGAGAACACCACACCTGAGCAACTTCTGGATCAGGAGATTTCTGTGGGTGGACATTCCCGAGGAAAAATCACTTCGGTTGTAAGCCATAATTTGGGGTGTCTGGCCCTAGGTTATGTGCCCACCGCCAAAAAGGAGCTAGGTGCTGAGGTTATCTGCAATCAGATTCAAGGCAAAATTCTTAGCTAGTTAGCCATTGTCGGTAAAGATATTAGGGGCTGTTGATCTTTGATTCATTGTCCAGAAACCTTCTGTGATGGCACCTTCTACCATGCTTTTGAAAGCTGCAACGGCCCTTGTCTCTTAAAACTACCTGATTTAAAATATGCTGAGGGATATGTTTTCTTTTGTTGTCCGTGGACCCAGTATCCCGCGTGACAGATTGTTGTGATCAAAGATCAACAGCCCTTACAGTCGGCGAAGATTTGTTTGCCCTCTTGGTTTGCCGCCTATTCTGATGTTGTGAGCCAAATATGCTAAAATATCCCCATGAAAAAAATCCCTATCGGCTACAGCGATTTTAAGAGGATTCTCTCTACCCCAGATTTTCTCTATGTGGATAAAACCGGACTAATTGAGGAGTTTCTGGCAGACCCTGTGCAGATCCTCTTAATCACCCGCCCCCGCCGTTTCGGAAAGACTTTAAACCTCTCCACCCTGCGCTACTTTTTTGATAAGGAAAGCGCCTCTGAGAATAGGAAACTGTTTGATGGATTAAAAGTTTCCCAGAATGAACAGGCTATGGCAGAGCAGGGCAAAAAACCGGTCATCTATTTGTCATTCAAAGATTGTAAGGCCAATGACTGGCTTAAGACAGAAGAAATGATCCATGTTCTTCTGCGATCACTGACTTTGGAGCATTTGCCTGCTCTCAAAAATGTGGAACCCAAGCTACTTCAGCCCATCCTGGTGGTTTCAGAAAGTCAAGGCAATTTTGCGGATCTTTGTAGTCTACTGCTAAACCTTACAAGGGCCTATACCTCGATCGGCTCATCCCCCCTGGTTCTGATTGATGAATACGATGTCCCCTTACAATCTGCCTGGACAGGTGGTTACTGGGATGAAGCCATCACATTTTTTAGAAACTTCTTTAGTGCCGGTTTTAAGGATAACCCCTACCTCTGGCGCGGGGTGATTACCGGCTGTCTCAGGGTTGCCAGAGAAAGCATGTTCACGGGCATGAATAATCTGGAAGTAGCATCCATTGTCTCAAAAAATTATGCCCGGCATTTTGGTTTCACAGTGCCTGAGGTCAAACAACTGATTTATGACTATAATTTACAATCTATCGAGGCTCAGATTGAGTCCTGGTATAACGGCTATATTTTTGGAGAAACCGAGATCTATAACCCCTGGTCCATTCTTAATTTATTGAAGAACGAAGGGCTTTTCAGTCCCTACTGGATGAACACCAGCGGAAACGACCTGGTCAAAGAAATTTTAGGCCGTTCTGGAGTTGATGCCAAAAATGACCTTGAGGATTTAATGGCAGGCCAAAGCATCACGGTTTCGCTACAGGAGCAGGTGGCCTTTCAGGAAATTGAAAACACTCCTGCCAATCTTTGGAACTTTCTTTATTTTACCGGTTACTTGAAGGCCGTAACCATTGAGCTCCCGCCTACTGTTCCCAAGGCACTTGTACACCTAAAAATTCCCAATTCCGAAGTGGCTCAGATTTTTCACGATTCCGTGCAGTACTGGTTTGCATCAAGTAAATCCTTGTCATTACTGCAAAACTTAAAACGCTCCATGCAAGAAGGAGAAGTCATCGAGATTTCAAAAATACTCAGACGGCTTTGTGATTACTCCTTAAGCTACTTTGATGTATCTGGCAAAGAACCGGAAAAGTTCTATCATGGTCTGGTTCTGGGCTTGATTGTTTCTTTTTCCGACACCTGGCATATCCGCTCCAATCGTGAATCCGGCCTTGGTCGCTGTGATCTTCTGATGAGCCCTAAAGACCCAAATCATTTTGGGATTGTGATGGAATTTAAGACCTTGGATTCCTATGAGGATGCGGATTTATCAGCATGTGCTCAAAATGCCATGGACCAAATCAATAAACGCGAGTATGAAAAGGAGCTATTGGCCCAGGGTGCCACAAAGATCCTTAAAATGGGAATTGGTTTTTTGGGGAAAACACTTGAGATAATAAGCCAGAGAAATGAAGAATAATCACCCCCCGTCAATAAGGATCGCGTTCATTTTTGAGACCTGAGCAAAAAATCCAATGTTTTGTTTACCCTTATGGTTTACCCGCCCATTCTGATGTTATGAGCCGAATATGCTAAAATGAACCTATGAAAAAGATCCCCATCGGCTACAGTGATTTCAAAGAAATTCTCTCCAACCCCAATTTCCTCTATGTGGATAAAACCGGGCTGATTGAAGAATTTTTAGAGGACCAAATCAAAATCCTTTTAATCACTCGTCCCCGTCGCTTTGGAAAAACCTTAAACCTTTCCACCCTGCGCTACTTTTTTGATAAGGAGAATGCCTCCGAAAACCGCAAACTTTTTGAAGGGCTGGGGGTTTCAAAGAATCAGGATGCCATGGCGGAGCAGGGCAAAAGACCTGTCATCTATTTGTCATTTAAAGATTGTAAGGCCAATGACTGGCTTAAGACAGAAGAAATGATCCATGTTCTTCTGCGATCACTGACTTTGGAGCATTTGCCTGCTCTCAAAAATGTGGAACCCAAGCTACTTCAGCCCATCCTGGTGGTTTCAGAAAGTCAAGGCAATTTTGCGGATCTTTGTAGTCTACTGCTAAACCTTACAAGGGCCTATACCTCGATCGGCTCATCCCCCCTAGTTCTGATTGATGAATACGATGTCCCCCTGCAATCAGCCTGGACTGGTGGATACTGGGACGAAGCTGTTACATTCTTTAGAAACTTCTTCAGTGCTGGCTTTAAGGATAATCCCTACTTATGGCGTGGAGTCATTTCCGGCTGTCTGCGAGTCGCCAGGGAAAGTATGTTCACAGGTATGAATAATCTTAAAGTCTGTGGAGTTTCAGCCACGGACTATTCAAAACACTTTGGATTTACTGTGCCAGAGGTCAAACAGTTGATTCAGGACTATAGTTTAGAGCCCATTGAGGCTCAGATTGAATCCTGGTACAACGGCTATATTTTTGGAGAGACCGAGATTTATAACCCCTGGTCCATTCTGAATCTGATTGAACAAAAAGGGGCCTTTCGCCCCTACTGGATGAACACCAGCGGAAACGATCTGGTCAAAGAAATTTTAGGCAGCTCTGGAGTCGATGCCAAAAAAGACCTTGAGGACTTAATGGCTGGACGAAGTATCACAGTTTCGTTGCAGGAGCAGGTTGTCTTTCAGGAAATTGAAAACACCCCAGCTAACCTCTGGAACTTTCTTTATTTTACCGGGTATTTGAAGGCCATAAATATTGAAGTACCTCCTACTGTTCCAAAGGCACTGGTACACCTAAAAATTCCCAATTCCGAAGTTACACAAATTTTTGATGACTCCGTTCAATACTGGTTCGCTCAAAAAAAATCCTTATCCTTACTACAAAATTTAAGGAACTGCCTTCGTGATGGCGATGAAGAGGAATTTTCTCTTATCATGCAAAAACTGGTATTGGATAGCCTCAGCTATTTTGATGCAACCGGAAACGAGCCTGAGAAGTTCTACCACGGCCTGGTTCTGGGTCTGATTGTCTCTTTTTCCGACACCTGGCATATAAGATCCAATCGCGAATCTGGTATGGGGCGTTGCGACATTCTTATGACCCCCAAAAATCCCGATCATTTTGGCGTTGTCATGGAGTTAAAGACCCATCACCCCACCTTGGAAGCTGATTTAAAGGCCACAGCCAGTCGAGCTATGGCCCAGATTGAAAAAAAGCAGTATGAGCAAGAACTCAAATCTCAGGGGGCTACAAAAATTATGAAGATCGGGATTGGGTTTTTGGGGAAACAGGTGGAGATAATAAGCCAGAAGAGTGAGGGATAATCACAACACCTCCACTTAGCAAAACTTGATAGCAGTACCGTAAGCTAATACTCCTGCGGTACCTGTTACTACATCAATTGTGCTAATCCTCATCGCCATTACTGCATCTGCCCCCAAATCTTCAGCCTGTTTTTTCATTCTTCCGACCGCTATGGCTAAGGCCTGATCCAATAACTCGGAATAATGGGTCAACTCCCCACCCACCAGATTCTTCACATTGGAAACTGTATCACTCACAACATTTCTAGCCATTACACAGGAGCCAGTCACTGTACCCATGATCTCATAATTTTGTTGCCGATAATCCGCTGTAAACAGGATCATTGGTTACCCCCAGACTGCTCTCCAGAGATGTCTTTTTCAACATCTTTTTTTACATCAACCCTCAGTCTGTTACTGGCATCTGGAACAAAAATTTCAACACCCTCATTCTTAACAACTGGAGCAGATGGGGAAAGCTCCACTTGCTGATTTCTACGAGATAGAAAATTAAAAAACATCCCTGGAATCGAAATTATACTTTTATATAAACCAGTCAGGATCGACACAACCACTATCAAGAACAGAAGCCCAACGATCAGCATGCAATCTATTATCAGTGGTGAGTTAAACTCTGTCAGAATATAGATTACCAATTTTTCATAACCTGGTATCACTGTTAGATATTTACTTACCCGCCATTCGTCCAAGGTCCCATCCAAATATATTAAAAGATTCATAATATATTCATGAGATACTCTATGATGGGGTGGTGTTGAATTTCTTACCACCTTCAACACCATGCGCAGATAGTCTTCATCAAGATTCAAATCCTTTCTAGCAATGGTTCTGGAAAAAATATCCACTAGCCGCTCATAATCTATATTTTTCTCGTTCACAAGGTAATAAACAACTCTAGGACTGGCTCGCCTTATAAAATCACAGGTTCTGTCGACCCCCACCTTGTCAAACAAAATCTGCAAATCCTTATGAATATTCTGGGTTTCTACTTCTCGATAGTTCAACAATTCAAAATATTTACCAGAACCAAGATTCGCCAATAATTTGAAACTATAATCAAGAGGCAAAACCCCAGAGGTCATTGCATCACGACTATCCTTATTTGCCAAAAGGATTTCAAGCTGCTCCTGCACCAACATTTTGTCTACCCGTGTCATGGCTTTTAAAGCCCCCAAGCCCTCATTTAAATAACGAATCAAATCCTCCGATGCGGACCAGTTAAATTGAAGTTCGTTAGAACATAAAAACTCAAGCAGTGGGAATTCACTATCATGGTAGGGTTTGCGATGACGAATGAAGTCTTCTATGACTGACTGATTTGGATAAGTACCTTGCTGCGTAGCCCTGGCAATATGTGTCAAGGCGAATTCTCTATACATCAATCTGTCGAAAAAATTTTGAACAATATAGTTATAACTGTTCCAAAGTCTATTCTTAACAACAGAATGAAACAAATCCTCTCCATGGCGACTAAATATCGCCTGGGCCGATGCTAAACCACCTGACTTACTAACAAATTCCTTTTTATCAAAAAGTTTCTCTTGCCAAAGGTGTTGACCAAATACCACCGCAATTTGTCGCAAGTCATCTTCATAATCCCCACTCGGCTGCTCACGAAACGCCTTTATATCTGGACTGTGAGTTATATGGCCTAAATGGTTATTGCCACGGGAGTCAAGCTCCTGGAAGGCCCGCGCATAAAGCCGTTCATCCAGTAGTGTGATTGTCCAATTAAAAAATGTTCTATTTTCTTCAGAAATTTCCGTGGCACTTCTAATTATATTCGTTTTGATCTGTTCAACTAAACTTTTTGCCAAGGAACTAGCAGAATTTTCGTTAAGAAATGAAACAACATCCCATCCGAATGTTCCAACACCAACAATCACAGCAACAGTAGCTACGGGATTCATTGCTGCACCTAGTCTAGCCATCAATGCCGCCCTTACTCTATCAACAACTCCCTTAGTAACCGGCGGAATGAGCTTCCTTGCAACAAATATGGCACCACCAGTCAGTAGTCCACCTGCTGCGATTTTACCGCTTTTCTGAGTCTCCTCTAATTCAATACTATTTTGATCGAAATAGAGCTTCTGACGCTCAAATTCATTACGCAATACCATACTAGAAATCTGTTCTAATGAATTATCGTTAAATACCCTTAAAATGAATTTTTCGTTTTCGATTCGAGATTCTTCCACAAACTGGTTATAAAATTGATTAAGCTGCTTGCTCAAATCCTTAAATGCGGACTGTACTGCTGTAGAACTAAGGGCTTTATCAATTGCCGTTAGCCTTTGACCGTCAGTAACATAAATCTTACCCCACCAATCTAACTCGTCGGAAATTGCATTGTTCAACTCTAAAAACAAATTGGGATTTTCCTTGAATCTCTCTTCCAAACTCTCAGAGAATCGTTTGCTAATATAACTTTCATTCAATCTAAGTAATTTTTGTTCCTCTACCTCCTGCTTCGCCTTTTTTAGTTGCCCTATAAAGCGTGGCTGCAAAGCTTCTTCAGAATGTACTGGCCTAACAATCAACAGATTGAAAACCCACATAACAGTAAAAAGGAACATGCCCTTCACATTTATCTCCAATTCAGCACAAAAATTCATTTGTTACTTGCATCCAACTTCTGGTTTTCTGCTTCAATATGGCATTTTAGCTCGCCTATGCGTTCATGGTCTTTTTGCTCCAGACCTGGGTAGCGGAATTGCCTGCAAAATGATACAAATCTCTGAACTGGTTTAGGCAACCGTTTAAAAAGCTCATTGAGGGGAAGATTTAACCACAGTGGCAATCTTGCCAGGACAAAATCCACAAATTTAAAAAAGACATTCAGGGCCTTTTCAATAAATGTAGGCTCTCTTTCTCTGATCTTTCTTTCTACAAGATTCAGATGGTCCTCAATGGTGGTTCTATACTGAAGATAAAGGTTGTAAGTATGGGGATCGAGGTTGCCATGGCTATACCAGGATTTTAAATTGCTGTTAATCAGCTCTGCACATGACCCAACCCGTTCGATTCTCTCCGAGCCAACCAGGTCCTCCTGAGAAAATTTATGAACCAGTCCCAAAAATGACTTTTTGGATATGTCCTCTTCAAGGCTGTGCAATTCAGAATGCATCATGGAAAATGCTTTCCTTATAACCTGGAGTCGGCTATCTTTCATTTCCTGTAGCTCAAAACTGTTTGTGGTCATTGAGAGCTCCCTTTTGATCCTTGGGAATCCACAAATTTAAAAAAGACATTCCAAGTCTTTTCATTTGATACTTCTTGTAGCCCACTCAATCACCTTCTTGCCATCCTCAAAATCTAGATTCTGTTTAGGCCTGAATCGAAACAGCACCTTTCCCGCCTTTGGCTCTATAGACTGAACCTCAATCAGATTCAGCACCCCGGAAGCAGGAATTGCCTGATCCAGATCGATTATGATTCGGCTGCCTTCAAACCGGGTCTTAATTTTCTCACCCACGAGATCCTTTCCAAAAATAGCCTTGATGATGTCCAAGGCTATGCCAACGAGGAAGTTTTTCATGCCTGGATCTAACATCAACTTATGCTCCATCACAGGAAAAATAATCTGATGGCTTGCTGGTGCCCACAAAATTTCTGGTGTATCCAAACGAATATTCAATTTTCCGCTCAGCCCGGAACTATTAAATGACGCCAGAATCGAAATTTCATTTTCCAAAGACTGAAGAGTTACATCATCAACACCATCTACCGGATAATTAGACAGTGCCTTGCTCAGCACTGTTTCAGAAACCTCAAAGCTGTATTCCTTTTGCAGCATGTTTTTGGACGCGCTGACAATCTTATCTAAGAAGCCCATAAATTCCTTTCAGTTTCACTTTATGCCCTGTTACCAGATTTGATTTGCCTTACAAAACTTTCGCTTTTCCTGAAAATACTCCTTAGCAGTGTACAGAGCCTGATCTGCCCACATATAATTGAGTGCACCCCCAAGTACGGAAGCTACAAATGGGATGGCCTTCACAAACCAGCGTTTTGTTACTTTTAATCCAAGCTGTTTAGCTATAGCCTTAACAGTTGCCATCAGAATAGACTTGGAATACGGAGTTCTCATCACATACTTAGGCCCTTCTTTAATAAAGGCCTCACCCAAGGTTTTGTGAATACTGGAAACCCCTAGACTAACACCCCAGGCTTTAACACATTCCAGTTTTTCGGCACTTGTAAACACTGGAAAACCATACGCAATTGAAACACCAGAAATGCCTCTAAGGATAATAGTCGCCATTGCACACAAATCAGGTACAATTGTTAGCAATCCCCCAGTACCAAATCCAGCCCCGACGGTGGCGGCTTGCATTTTGGCCCAATTGATTACATTATCTGCAACTTTATCACATAGTTCATCTGGACAGCCTCGGACTGCCGCCATATCAAACTGTTTCTCGGTGTATCCATAAAAATCATGAAAAATAGCTTCTGAACTATAGCTCGCTACTTCTACGACCTGGGCTAGCCCTGATTCCAAAAGACCCATATCCAAATTGCTATCGTTACTCATGCGAAATCCTTTCAATCAATTCCTCAACCCCTAGTTTTCCGCTTCTAAACTCCATTTGGGTTTTAAACATTTCACTGGCCATATTCTGAACTCGATCCATGTCTTCTCTATCAATACCCCACAAATCAGCAAGTTCTTTGATAGCCTGAATTTCGGTGAAGTCCAGATTTCCATCACTCATCGCCATTACATAACACTGACTGAAGGTAAACATTCTGTCTTTTTTGGGCACCTGCTCTGCCACTTCAACCAAAGGCTGCGGATTCAAAAGCATTAAACACAGCTTGTTTATTTCTTCCTGATTCAAATTGAACTGAATCAGGTATTCTGAAATAATTTCGATTTCCCTCTTATCCAGTTTGTTGTCGCACCAGGCAATAGAAATCAGACACTGCATAATCTCAAACGATCCCGGGTAAGTTTCCTGCTCCATCTAACACTCCCTCATGCTTTAAGAATTGTGAACTTGTCTCCAAGCTACCAGACTCACTGTGTCAATTTTTGCTACACCGAGTATTTTCTACAAATTCCGGAAAAATGAGTGTATATAATCACCCCCCCCCAGTCAATAAGGCTCGCGTTCATTTTTGAGACATGAGTAAAATATCCTATTTTTTGTTTGACGGGACAGTTTGCCAGTCCCTTCTGAGGTTATGAACAGAATATGCTAAAATGTGAGCATGAAAAAAATCCCCATTGGCTACAGTGATTTCAAAAGGATTCTCAGTACCCCCGACTTTCTCTATGTAGATAAAACCGGACTCATTGAAGAATTTTTGGCAGATCCAGTGCAGATTCTTTTAATCACTCGCCCCCGTCGCTTTGGCAAAACCTTGAATCTTTCCACTCTGCGCTACTTTTTTGATCAGGAAGGAGCCTTGGAAAACCGCAGGCTTTTTGATGGATTAAAAGTTTCTCAAAATGAACAGGCCATGGAAGAGCAAGGCACAAGGCCGGTAATTTATCTGACATTTAAGGATTGTAAGGAAAGAAGCTTTCGCGAACAGGTTATCAAGATTAAACAAGTGTTATCACAAACAGCTCTTGATGCTCCTGGTTTAATAGGATCTGCTCTTAGTCCCGTAGAACAAGACATGATCTCTAAAACCCAAAATATGCTTCTTGAGCCTGCCGAGCTTTCAGTTGCATTACAGCTTTTATCAAAGCACTACAAAAGTGTTTACCAAGCCCAGCCCCTGATTTTAATTGATGAATACGATGTCCCTTTACAATCAGCCTGGACGGAAGGCTACTGGGATGAAGCCATCTCATTTTTCAAAAATTTCTTTAGTGCTGGTTTTAAAGACAACCCCCATTTATGGAGAGCCGTGATTACCGGCTGTTTGAGAGTTGCCAGGGAAAGCATGTTCACAGGTATGAACAATCTAAAAGTCTGTGGGGTTTCAGCTGCGGACTACTCCCAACACTTTGGATTTACTGTACCAGAGGTCAAACAACTGATTCAGAACTATAATTTACAGTCTATCGAGGCTCAGATTGAATCCTGGTACAACGGCTATATTTTTGGAGAGACCGAGATTTATAACCCCTGGTCCATTCTGAATCTGATTGAACAAAAAGGAGTCTTTCGCCCCTACTGGATGAACACCAGTGGCAATGATCTGGTCAAAGAAATTCTGGGTCGTTCTGGAGTGGATGCTAAAAAAGATCTGGAAGATTTAATGACAGGTCTAAGCATAACGGTTCCTTTACAAGAGCAGGTTGTGTTTCAGGAAATTGAAAACACTCCTGCCAATCTTTGGAACTTTCTCTATTTTACGGGTTATTTGAAGGCCGTAAAAATTGAACTACCACCTAATGTTGCCAAAGCTCAGGTACACTTAAAGATTCCCAATTCTGAGGTGGCCCAGATTTTTGATGACTCTGTACAATACTGGTTTGCCCAGAAAAAATCCTTATCCCTTTTGCAAAATTTAAGGAACTGCCTTCGTGATGGCGATGAAGAGGAATTTTCTCTTATCATGCAAAAACTGACCTCAGACAGTCTTAGCTATTTTGATACATCTGGAAGCGAGCCTGAGAAGTTCTACCACGGGTTGGTGCTTGGATTGATCGTATCTTTTTCGGACACCTGGCATATCCGCTCCAATCGTGAATCCGGCATGGGCCGCTGTGACATTCTTATGACTCCCAAAAACCCCGACCATTTTGGGATTGTCATGGAATTGAAGACCCATCACCCCACTCTGGAAGCCGATTTGAAAGCCACTACTCTAAGAGCTATGGCCCAGATTGAAAAAAAGCAGTATGAGCAGGAACTCCGATCTCAGGGGGCTACAAAAATTATGAAGATTGGGATTGGGTTTTTGGGAAAACGGGTGGAAATTTTGTCTAATATTATGAATGGTATCTGCTAAGGGCCTGCTGAAGTTCCTGGGCGACTGCTTCTCGAAGAGACGGTGGTTGAATCACTTCCACAGAACATCCGTGACGCAGAATTTCCATTACAAGCTCGCTGGGGTTACTAAACGGAATCTCCAGAAAATAATCTTCTCCCACAAAATAGCCCTTCTGTTCTGGATGCCAGATTTCATCCTGCACCCAACGGGAGTTTGGTGCATAAAACTTCAAACAAGCCAGCTCGTTGTTGACTCCTCTGAAAATCCCAAATCCACTACCGCAGAACTCATCTAATTTGGAATCTTCAATCTTCTGACAAGCATCTCCTGGCTCAATGGACAGAATTTTTTCCATAGCAAAAACTCTTAAACCATCGGCTTTTCCACAGAAGGCCAATAAATACCAGTTATCACGGTAATAAAAAACTCTTTGGGGATGGACAACTCGTGAAGATTGTTGATCTCTAGTCCTGCCATGATAGGTTAGATGCAACTGCTTTCCTGTTAACAGGGCATCACAGGTTTGCTGAAAAATATGGGAGTCAACTGGTCTGCCGTGAAACTTCTGGACCCGGATAAAACGGGTAACCTGCAACGGGTCGTGACCACTTTCCTGCAAGAGTCTGTTAAGTCTCTCTTTGATCGGCAAAAGCAATGGCCCAAGAAAACCAGGATGAATCTCACGAATCAACTCCTGACTGATAAGAATTGCCCGCAACTCATTTGGGCTTAGCCAGAATCCGGGAAGCTCAAAGGATTTTGCCTCAGGATCATATTGATACCTTTGAGTCTTGCGGCAGAATACAATTGGAGCATCAAAAAATGTTCTCAAGTAGTCCAAATCACGAACCAGAGTGGAACGAGAGACTTCCAGAGCCTTTGTCATATATGCCATTGTGACCGAAGAACTATCACAAAGCAGAGTATGAATTTTATACAGCCGTTCCATACGATTCATAGGTGAATATTATGACCCGATTCAGCCGATTTCACAACCTATCCATTATGGCTGAACAGGTAACCACCTCGAATTCATGATAAAATATCCCCATGTATAAAATCCCCATCGGCATCAGCGACTTCAGAATGATTCGCACAAACCCAAAACTCCTGTATGTGGATAAAACGGAATTTATATCTGAGTTTCTTCAGGACCCCTCCATCGTTCTTCTGATCACCCGACCTCGCCGGTTTGGGAAAACCTTGAATCTTTCAACCCTCAGGTACTTTTTTGACCATCAAAATGCTGAGGTGAATCGCAAACTTTTTGAGGGCCTCAAAGTTTTTGCAAATGAAGATATTATGGCTTCACAGGGAACAAAACCTGTAATTTATCTGACCCTCAAGGATTGCAAGGAAAGAAATTTTCCTGATTTGTACATCAAGATAAAGCAGGCTTTATGCCAATCTGCCAGTCTATTAACTGATCTTAAAAGTGATTGTCTTGAGCCAGTGGAATGGCAACAGATACTTGGTATAAAAAGCATGTCCCTTCAGCCTGCTGAGTTATCAAATTCCCTTCTGCTTCTGGCAAAGGCCTGCCAGCACACCTACCAACAGTCCCCCCTTATCTTGATTGATGAATACGATGTTCCCCTGCAATCAGCCTGGGAAAACGGTTATTATGAGGAGGCCATCGGTTTCTTGCGAAATTTTTTCAGTGCCGCCTTTAAGGACAACCCATACTTATGGCGTGGAGTCATGACAGGATGTTTAAGAGTCTCCAAGGAAAGTATCTTTACTGGCTTAAACAATTTGAAAGTAGCTGGTGTTTCATCTGAGAGTTATGCCGGACATTTTGGTCTGACAGAACCAGAAGTCAAATCGTTGCTGGATGAGTTTGCACTGAAGGACAAAATAGAGCTGGTGGAAAAATGGTATAACGGCTATAACTTCGGTGGTTGTGTCATATACAACCCCTGGTCCATTCTTAATTTCCTGGAACAGAGGGGTTTATTCAAAGCCTACTGGGTAAATACTAGTGGCAACGATATGGTTTATTCCCTGCTTCGAACCTCAAATGTCGAATGTAAAAAAAATCTGGAAATTTTAATGGCCGGAGGCACAATTACTGCCCCACTACTGGAACACACCGTATTTCAGCTACTGGAAAAGGATTCCGATAACCTGTGGAACTTCCTATATTTTACAGGCTACTTAAAGGCTGAATCCATTGACTATCCCGAGGATGGCAGTTCTGGCCCGATAGCTACCTTTCAAGTCCCAAATCTTGAGGTATCCACAATTTTTAAACAGTCTGTGACCTACTGGTTTCAAGACTCAAAGGGCTACGAGCAACTGAAAAACCTGAGAACCTGCCTAAAAAATGGGGATGGTGCTGAATTTTCCAAGGTCTTTCGCAAACTGTCTGAAAATTCCCTTAGTTATTTTGATGTCGGTAAACCAGAGCCAGAACGCTTCTATCACGCCTTTACCCTTGGCCTGATTGTCACCCTTTCTGACTTCTGGTTGATTCGCTCCAACCGTGAAGCTGGCATGGGCCGCTGCGATATTTTAATGATTCCTAAAAACCCTGAGCATTTTGGGGTCATCATGGAACTTAAATCCATGGATTCCACTGAAGAACCCGATCTTGGCCATACTGCTCAAAAAGCCCTGATGCAAATTGAAGAAAAGCAATACTCCAAGGAACTGAGCAGTCAGGGTGTTTCCAAAATTATGCTGGTTGGGATTGGGTTTTGGGGGAAACAAGTGGAGATTTTGACCAAAACCGCAGACACTGATCTTAGCCTTTAAGCTCCTATTTTACTTTCCAGATACGCCATCAGATCAGGATATGTCGCTCCCTTAGCCCCGTCCATCCATTCGTATACTTCACCGGAATCTTTTTGCAAGACCAGCAAGCCTTCCATTCCAGTGTTCTCAACAACAATCGAATCACTTGGAAATGATTTATTTCTTTGAGCTTCCTTCAAAGTAACACTGACAACATTGGCATAACTATCAATGTTTAAACCTGTAAGCTCCGTAGACCCAAACGAAATTGCGCCAAATTTAGACAAATACTCTCTGTAATCAGCAGCAAATTTCACCTTAAGCTGCTTTTCAGCCTCATTGATGAGTTCTAAAGAGACACCACCCGTTGTATATAATTTATGTCGCTCTTCAATCTTTTTCATTAACTTAAGCATTTAGGCCTCCCAAGCTAGCTCTAGCCTTCCAATAATCGCTTCGCTCAAAATTAAATTTAACCCTGTCAATCTCAGATGCTTTATGAGTGTCGTGTAAAATTGAGTAATTCTCTTTACCTCTGTGTTCATCGGGGGTCAACTCCGCAAGTGAACCATCATTTTTCTGACCTATATGATGCAATTCAATAGAGTCACCAGACTCATTGATTGGCGAGAGACCCAACTCAGCTCTCTCTTTATTGGTGCGTAGCATAGAATCTTGTTGATTCCAGTCAATGTCTGCCTTTACAAGACTATTTTTTCCATTAATCATCACATCCTGAAGCTCCGCAGATTTGTAAATATCCGCTTCCTGCCTTGAACTAAGCTGGTCAATTATGCTGTCTGACCATCCTGTTTCATTCGCTATCT
Source organism: Candidatus Cloacimonadota bacterium (assembly GCA_019454875.1). GTDB lineage: Bacteria > Muiribacteriota > UBA6191 > UBA6191 > UBA6191 > UBA6191. The sequence continues at coordinate 33,918 of JACFNL010000025.1, forward strand.
GTTGCTTTTCGCTTTCTGTCAGCCCCTTGGTGTTTCGCTCATCAAACTCGACCCTGGACAATTCAAAAGCTTTGGCCCCCGCAATCTGATGTTCATTTTGAGCTTTAAGCCCTTCCAATGAGGTATTTCCTATTGTCTCCATAGATGCTTTAACTGGTGATAATTCACTGAAATTTCTGGGGATCTCCTTAAGAACCACATCTATGGGATCTAATCCTTTAGCAGCGATTGCACCAAGTTGTTCAAACACGAATTACCTCCATCTGACATTGAATCTTTAGTGAAACTTTCGTTACTAACTTCTGATTCTGAACCAATAAGAAGGAAGAGATCACACTTTCAATTTCAGATAATCCGCTTTGCGCTCCCTTATCCCGTATATACTTTAGGCTCAAATTCTCAACAACATTTTCAATAAATTCGTGAGCAGGTGCTGGCTTCCATAAATTGTTCAGGGAATAAATCAGTTCTATCTGTTGTTTCTCGGAAGGATTGTTCAAAATATCTAAAAGAAGCTTCTTTAGATTATTGGGAAATGGATTTTTTCGACAATAAATGCCTCTGCTTAACAGCAACATAATTTGTAATACAAAATAATCTGAAAAGCAATCCTCATTGATTCGAAACGAAACATCCATTAAGGTTAGCTGCCTTAAGACCTCTGATTTAGCTTTAACAATCAAATCTTTCAATTCATCAGGCCGTTGCGTTACCAATGAGTTGAATAACCTGACAACAAGTTCCTTGCCGTCATCATTGAGACTCGATGCAATTTCATAAGTCCGATAGTCGTGCGTACTATGACCTGTTAAAGACGACATCAATCTTTTGATCCTGGAGTCACTGACGGCATGAGAAGCGACATCATTCAATACTTTACATTCTACGGGGCGCCCCATTCCTTCCTTGTGGCACAATGCATGCCCTGTTGTTAGTCTGTTCAGATACAACGCGTCCATATCGTCAATGCTAAGTGAAGCTGCCAGAAGTGATTGATCATCTTTTGAAACTAGACGATGGACAATTTTAGTATTGGAGTTTTTGATCACATCTGCTGAAATTTTTGATGGAATCTGTTCCACCACGGCAACGCCCTGTCCCAAAGAGCGCATTTCAGCAAGGATATTACAGAATACTTCTACAGCCTTACCTTTGGGATTACCCATCATCTCTGATGTCCGCTCAGTATTAACATTCTTGAGCAATCGATGGGCCTCTTCAATGACCATAAAATGGCGTAGCCCCCTCTTACCCATGCCTGGGTTTACAGCTGGATTTTCCTTTTGGCGGTATTCACTAATCAGGACAAGGACCAAACCAACAAAAAATGCTTTGTCATCATCATCTGCCAGACTTTCCATTTCAAGGATTGTATTCTTTGACAACAAATCACTTATGGAAAAGAAATCATGTGTGTTAAACATCAGACCTTTGGCCCCAACACAAAGGCTTTCAAGACGAACAACGATGGCGGTACGGATATTATCTCTTAATTCACCTTGATAATTAAGCTTGTTTTGAATATAAAAATCAACCTCATCTTTTAAGTCCGTAAGCGTTGGAAAGCAGTAGTAATGTTCAATCAAACTATATTGATTTTCATCAAAATTGCCTGCACGATTCAAAAAATTGGGATGAGTTCCTAGAGTTAAGTCCCATCCCTTTTTGATGTAAATCAGATGGAGGCACTTTTCCACAATACTGGGCATAGGGCCATAAAGCGAAAAGCTAGCATTAAAAAGGGCCTTTAAATAGTCAATGTGTACAAGCGGATGCACCCCTTTCTGAATGTAGAAAGGATTAAATCGAATTGGACTAACCCCGGCGTCTCCTATGGTGAATATACTGAGCTTATCATTAAAAACATCATCCGCAAGAAGCTGTCTATAGTCCCTTTTAGCAGACTCCAGTACTAAAAATGGGGTATCACCTGCTTGAGCAAGACTTTTGAGTATATGTTTGACCGTGGAAGTCTTACCACTTCCCGTTAAGCCACATATAAAAAGGTGCTTATTGAGATCCGCTTCCGATATAAACAAATCATTATTGGGGATTGGATTGCCGTGATCCGTGATAGAGCCTAATTTTATCCCGACTCTGGAAGCGGAATCTGTCAAGGAAAGGGAAGGTATCTTTTGTATTTCATAACCAGGGACCGACTCCGTGGGTGGTGAAGAAATAAGCGAAAGCTCCTCACTTGTAATATAGGACGAAAGTGACTTAGGGAAAATGGAATTGGAGGAATTAGCTTTAGGAATAAACAAGGCTCTACCACCAAGATTATCCAGAAAAAAACGCGGTGGGGGCAATAGCTTGTCACCTGGTTTAGAAAGTTCTCCTGCAAAAGCCCCTGCCAGAATATCACTGGCCATCTTATGCTTCGTCGCAAAAGTGATGGTTGTTTCCCAATAGCCTGAACCAAAGCCTTGTATCACTCTTTTAATATACTGTTCTGCAATTTTTTCCAACTCCAGGGCATAACCATTTTGCCGCTCCATGGACAGAGACTTGGATTCCTGTTCTGAATGGGTCGTTCCCTTTGATGTGCTTTCGGTTGTTGTTTTCGACTCGTTATGGTTATAGGAGCCGCCAGCACCAATAAACCCAAAAGGAGTTGGCACGCCAGCTCCGAAAGTAACCCCAACACTATGCCCACTAGTTTCCGAACTTCCTTTTGTTGAATTTTCAGAATCCGACTTAACGGAGCCAGTTTCTTTACCAACCGTCTGCTTTGCTACCGCATGCAAGCGATCTCTAATCTGAATCAACTCACCAAATGAGTTTTTCTTGTCTGTTTCAGAAATAGGCCTTGATAAGATCGCAAGTAAATAATCCTGTCCGTAAAGACTTCGAGCAACTGATGACAAGTTGAATCTCTGTTTTTCATCATCCTTTTTTAAAACTGGTGCACCGGTCACTACACCTCCGTGTTCGTAACCCTCTGCCAGTGCTGAAATGCAGATGGATTCCCTGGAGGTGATTTTTTTTCCTGGAAAAATGCCATTCACAATGGACTCAAAATGAATTCGATCATTTTCAGTAGGTGACTGATTTTTTAGTCCAAGAAAAACTTCATTGCGACCATTTTTACTGCTTAGCAAAAGTACAACGGATAATCCTGAATGACTGGCGGCAGCCAATAAATTGTGGAACCGTTCGTTGATGAAACCGGGAACATCGTCACAATCAGAATTTACTGATATTTCATTCCAGGGGAACAGATAATAGCTGTCAAGGTAACTTCTGGGGTTGTTTTCAGTTTGCGTCTGCAAAATATTCTTATCATTCAAATTCCACCATGGGGCAAGACTTTCCACCGAATCACGAATAGTTCTTTCGGGATCAACTTGGATAACTTCACTCATTTTTACTCCCGTTCCAGAGAAAATCCGTTATCAGTACAAAAAGAACAAAAATCATTCTCGAAAGCCAAAATGATTTTTCTCAGCCAACCCAGAACCTGCTCCTGTGAGACTTTAAGATACTGTTCAATATCTGTTTGAATACACTCGCGAGCCTTTGGAGAAGCCATTTGATACGCAATTATAAAAGCTAGCGCAGAAAGTGCTACCCCAGCCCCAGCTACAACAAAATGGGCGGGCTGTACAGCGGTGGCAGTTGCACTGACAAAATCGGTGGTCTGTACAGCGGTGGCAGTTGCACTGACAAAATCGGTGGGCTGTACAGCGGTGGCAGTTGCACTGACAAAATCGGTGGGCAGCACAGAAGTAACAATCGCTCCTGAAACAAATGTAATGCCTACGACACCTGCAGCAGCAATCAGTCCCCATTTTAGTCGGGGATCAAATGTGTATTTCACCATATCTGGTTCAAGAGCCAATTTGTTTCCCGACCGCTCGGTAACACGCTTGCGAAAATCAGCATCAAAAAATGCATTTTGCAGTCTGATATCAGCAGACTTGATTCTCTCTCGTGCATCAGCCATAAGATAATTCATAAGGGTGTCCAAAAGAATTTTTGACTTGTAAATTATCTCTTTGGGGACATGGTTTTGTAGAGAATCTCTGGTTTGTCTCACATCAAAACCAGGCTTTAAATATATCTGTAAATCCCTGCGAAGACTCGCAAACTCCTGATTTACATCCTTGGTTATTTTCTCGGTAATCATTTGATGTCCTGGATTAACTCTTCGCAGCGTTTCTTGTCCGGCTGGATACACTCTATTTTTTTTTAATCTCCTGAATTTCAGCTATTATCTGTTCATTGGACTGCTTCTTTCTTTTTTCAGCTTCAAGCTCCCTTTGACGAACCGTTATCACTGAAGTCATCTCCTTTGAAAAATATTCCAAATAGTCGTTGAGTACTTCTTTGAATTTGTTAGGGAGAGCATTAACGATTTCATAATATTCTTTTAGGGCTTCTTGCTTAAGACTATCAAGATGCAAGTTCTCATCATACTTTTGTTCAGTACCTACCAGTTCTTTTTTGTCTCTAAACCACCACCAGAATTTCCACCATGGTTCCTCACGATCCTTATATATTTTTTCCTCTTTAAACGCCTTATCCTTACTCTTCTGCTCCAAGGCATCCAGATCAATTACAGGAATAGATATCTTATGCTGGTCTTTAAATGTCTTGCCTACTTTCTCAAGGGCTTCATGAAGCCTTTTTGTCAGGTCCCTGGAAAAAGCCTGCACCAGATCAGCTATGGCATCCGCAGCATCTTTAACATGTTTTCTGACGATTTCAATACTGTCACCGCTACTAATGAGTTCCGGGTACCTAGCCTTAAGTGCTTCGATGCTCATTTGCCAAGACGAATCTCTGCCTGAGTAGGCTGTTTTCACATCTTCCTTAGTCTGCTGAGTCAGAAGTTTATATTCTTCAAGAGCATTATGAATACGGTTAATTTCCTGCGCAAACAGCTGAGGGTCCTTCTTTTCAATTTCCTTTAGTTCAATATGGTTACTGTAGCGCTCTTCCTGGTTTTCATACCCTGACTTAATTTTTTCCAGAATCTCCTGCAATTGCAGATTTGGTGCTTTTGTGGAAAATTCGTTGATTTTTTTTATCATGGTTTCAAATCTGGAAGCTTCATAAACTACATCAATCAACTCTCTTTGCTCATCCTCAGCCTGATCTTTATAAGCAGCAAGTATTTTCTTTTTCTTTTCAGACTTTCTAATTTCCTGAACAGATACATTATTAGAAAGATCACAGTGGATTAGTCTAAGCAGACTATCCACAACCAGAATACGGTCTTCTGTAATGATATTCCCATACAAACGCTTAGCCTCAGCATGTAGGCGTTCGACCTCGTCGTTTGGATAAAGTCCAGAGTGGGTTAAAATCAAAAAAAGTGTATCCCTGCTACGATTTGAAATCTGTTGGTCCACAAATTTTTTGAAGGATTCTGATTCCACAGGCTTGATTGGATGCACAAACAAAATTGCATT